>NZ_JBXWSJ010000046.1:0-33648 GCF_059613365.1 Ruegeria sp. BHSA163 | reverse complement strand
ACCCTTCAGAAATCGTTGTCGATGAAGTTGCCGGTCAGCTGATCGCCGTGTGGGCTATCTCTTTTCCAGCTTGGACCCATGGTATAGAAATCACACAACTTTGGCCGGGATGGATTGCGGGATTTGTCCTGTTTCGGCTGTTTGACATTTCGAAACCCGGCCCTGTCGGATGGGCCGACCGTCGGAGTGATGCAATAGGCGTAATGTTGGACGACGTGATTGCCGGCATATTTGCGGCAATCGGGGTAACACTTCTTGCGGGTGTTGCGCACGGAGTTTTGGGCTTATGATCGCAGTTGAAATTCTTAACCAAGCCAACGCACTAGGTGTCATGATTGCCACTGCAGAAAGCTGTACCGGAGGCATGGTTGCCGCGGCGCTAACTGATATCCCCGGCAGTTCAGCAGTGTTTGAACGAGGCTTTGTCACCTACACCAACGTCGCCAAACAAGAAATGCTTGGCGTTAGCCCAGAAACGCTCGAAACGTTCGGCGCCGTTTCAGAGCAAGTCGCACGTGAAATGGCCGAAGGCACCATACAAAACTCTAAGGCGCAGCTTGCGGTTTCCGTTACTGGTATCGCTGGCCCGGGCGGATCAGAATTCAAACCCGAGGGCCGAGTATGTTTTGGTTTGTCTCGCAGGGGCCAATCAACACACACAGAGACGATTGAATTTGGCGCGTTGGGGCGTGCCTCCGTACGAAAAGGCGCCCGCGATCACGCCCTCGAACTGCTACTAATTGGACTTTCCCATTTTGCTCAAAATTAGTGCAGACACTTCACTTTGACGCAAATTTTATCACCACATTACAAAAAGCATTCAATTTAGGCGACTTTTTTGGCCGTTGCCTCTTTTTTCCCCGGCTTCACTCCGCTTCAAAGCCGCTCAATCACTCACTTGCCGTTTTTAGGTGCGGATTTTCTGCGCAACGGCGCTGATTACGAGGAAAGGAGAGCGGCCCATGAACGGAGCCGATACCGCCTGGATCATAGTTGCAACCGCCTTGGTCCTATTCATGACTTTACCCGGGCTTGCCCTTTTCTACGGCGGTCTCGTCCGCGCCCGAAACGTGCTGAGTGTATTCATGCATTGTTTCTCGATTGCCTGCTTGATGAGTATCCTTTGGTTGGCAGCAGGATACTCAATTGCCTTTGGGCCGGGTGAATCAGGATTTTGGGGCGGTTTTGGAAAGGCCTTCCTAAACGGTGTTGATGCTGACAGCCTTTCGGGCACCCTTCCCGAGATTCTGTTTTTTGCGTTCCAGATGACATTTGCCATCATAACCCCTGCTTTGATCGTCGGCGCCTACGTCGAGCGTGTCGGATTTGGGTTCGTCCTGACCTTTTCAGCACTATGGATGTTGTTGTGTTACGCGCCAGTTGTTCATTGGATCTGGGGTGGCGGAATGCTGACTGATGGCGGCATTTTGGGCGAAATTGGTGTGCGTGACTTCGCTGGCGGCATCGTAGTTCATGAAACTGCAGGTTTGGCTGCGTTAATCATCGCAGTAGTCTTGGGCCCGCGCCGAAACCGCACGACCCCCCCGCACAACCCCGGCTTTGTTATGGTGGGGGCCGCAATGCTTTGGGTAGGCTGGTTTGGTTTTAACGGCGGCTCGCAATTAGCGGCAGATGGTGGTGCGGCAATGGCCATGACAGTAACTCATTTGTCGGCTGCCACAGCTTCGCTGACTTGGGCGCTTTGGGAAAAAATCCGATTTGGCAAGGCGTCAATGGTCGGCCTCGTTACCGGAACGATTGCTGGACTTGCTTCGATCACTCCGGCGTCAGGGTATATAGGTCCGGTTCAGGCCCTGATCATCGGCGGTGTCGCTGGCATTCTGTGTCAGGAGGCGGTCTATGTGGTCCGCAACTTGCTGAAAATCGACGACACTCTGGACGTATTCGCGGTGCATGGCGTCGGTGGCATCTTTGGAACATTAATGATCGCACTTTTCGGCCTTGGGGCATGGACCGCACAATTGGGTGGATTGGTCATAGTGGGTGTTTATACCGCGATTGCGACTTTTGTGCTGGTCAAACTGGTTGCGCTGATCACCCCGCTTCGCGTAGACGCGGAAACCGAAACAAACGGGCTGGACCTCTCTGTACACGGAGAACGCGCCTATGACATGAGCAGCTAAGCCCACCTTGGCTGCTTGTCCGCCCGCTAGGGCAAAGCGGACCTCTTGCAGGTCCGCTTTTCTTTTAGGCCTAACCCCTCTCGACACTGGACCCACCGGCAGGCTATCTGCCCGCAACGTCATTTTACCTCGAGGTTTCGCAATGATCCCCAGTTCATTCCCCGATAGCACCGAAATCGCGCGTCTGACTGCTCGGATGCTGCTTGAGATCAAAGCGGTTCACTTCAATGCACGCGAGCCGTTCACTCTTGCTTCTGGCCTGCCCAGCCCGACCTACATCGATTGCCGAAAATTGATATCGTATCCGCGCATACGCTCGACCCTTATGGATTTCTTGACGGTCACTGTCATGCGTGATGCGGGCTTTGAGGCGTTTGACAATATTGCCGGGGGCGAAACTGCTGGCATCCCGTTTGCCGCCATGGTTGCCGAGCGCTTGGCCTTACCAATGACCTATGTCCGCAAAAAGCCAAAAGGCTATGGACGCAATGCCCGGATCGAAGGCGCGATGAATGAAGGTGAGCGCGTTCTGCTGGTCGAAGACCTGACCACTGACGGGGGTTCGAAGTTGTCATTTGTGGATGCGATCCGTGAAACCGGCGCAACCTGCGGCCACACTGCCGTCATCTTTTATTATGGCATATTCCCGGAAACCGAGAAAACGCTAGGTGATCACGGCATACAGCTACATAGCCTTTGCACTTGGTGGGACGTTCTGGCCGAAGCCAAAGAGCAGAAAGCCTTTGACGAAGAAACACTTGGCGGCGTCGAGGCCTTTCTTAACGACCCTCGCGCGTGGCAAGAGGCGCAAAAATCCACTTAAGCCAGTTGTGAATTGTTTGGGGATAATGCGGTTAGAATCGATACCGAACGAACAATATGTAGTGACATATGGCTCACATGCTACATAATGGTGGACAGCTAATCTGGAACCGTTGGTATTACAAAAGTTATCCCAAGGCTTTATCCGTAGTTAGCCACAGGTATTTCCAGATAGCCGACGCGCCATGTTAGCGTGTAAAGAACACCGTGGGCAGCGGGGACAAAATGAACGAGATCAGCAGTATCGAACAAGCGGCAGCGCAAATTCAAAACCCGGAAACTATGCCGCATTCCATAGAAGCCGAGCAACAGCTTCTGGGAGCAATCCTTACGAATAACGACCTGTATGACCGGGTCGCCTCGGTTATCGGCGCTGAGCATTTTTTTGACCCGGTTCATTCTCGTATTTACGAAGTTGCAGCCACTCGCATCGCTAAGAATGCTTTGGCGTCACCTGTAACTCTGAAGTCATTTATGGCTGAGGATGAAGGCCTAAATGAGCTGGGTGGCCCCGCCTATCTTGTAAAGCTGGCCGGCGCCTCTATCAGCGCATTTGCGGTACATGACTATGCCCAAATGATCTACGACCTGGCGATCCGTCGCGAGTTAATCCGGTTGGGCCGCGATATCTCGGACAAGGCGGCCCGGGTCGATGTATCGAGCGAGCCAAAAGAACAAATCGTTGAGGCAGAGCAGCAGCTTTATCAGTTATCCGAGCAGGGCCAGACCGAACAGGGATTTCAATCCTTCCTCAAGGCGGTCACAGAAGCCGTCAACGTCACAAACGAAGCTTATCAGCGCGGTGGCGGCATGGCGGGGATATCCACCGGTCTGGCCGATTTGGACAAGCAGTTGGGCGGTTTGCATCCCTCTGACCTGATAATTTTGGCAGGTCGGCCGTCAATGGGCAAGACATCGTTAGCCACAAACGTCGCGTTCAATGTGGCCAAAGCCTATAAGCGTGGCACGAAACCAGACGGCAGCGAAGGCGCTATCGACGGCGGCGTTGTCGGATTTTTCTCGTTGGAGATGAGCGCCGAGCAACTTGCAGGCCGGGTTCTGGCGGAAGCGTCTGAAATTTCCAGTCACAAAATTCGTCAGGGCGACATGACCGAAGCCGAATTTCGCCGCTTCGTAGATGCCGCGAAGGAACTCGAGGCTTGCCCGCTTTTTATTGACGACACGCCTGCACTGCCAATTGCACAACTTGCGGCTCGAGCTCGAAGGCTGAAGCGAACGCATGGGCTGGACTTACTTGTAATCGACTATTTGCAACTTTGTCGGGGAACGTCCGACAATCGCGTCAACGAGATCGCCGAGATTTCTATGGGTATGAAGGCGATTGCAAAAGAGCTCAACATTCCTGTAGTCGCGCTTTCCCAGCTTAGCCGCCAGGTTGAGAACCGTGACGACAAGCGCCCTCAACTCAGCGACCTTCGGGAATCGGGCTCGATCGAGCAAGATGCCGACGTGGTGATGTTTGTGTTCCGGGAGGAATATTACAAAGAGCGCGAAAAGCCAGGCGACCACGAACTGGAGAAAATGGAAGAGTGGAAACAGGCCATGGAGCGCTTGCATGGTAAGGCCGAAGTCATCGTCGGCAAGCAGCGCCACGGCCCCATCGGAACGGTTGAACTATCATTTGAAGCTCAGTTCACGCGGTTCGGTAACCTGGTCAAACCGTGGCAACAAGGCGGAGAGATCGAGGGATACTAGTTTCGTTACTTCCGGGCTTATTGCGCGAAGCAACGCACACAATTCGCTTTATATTTGGTTAACTTTCGTCGTGTTAGGCTTGCCGATGAATTGCGGTGTAGACCGCTGAAACCGTTGAGGCGGAACGGACTTGCCAGCCATCATTTCGGAAATCAGGTACAGAAACGGTCCGGGATTCAATCCCAATGAGGACTTCGTCGAGATACGCGTTCCAACTGGAACCGACGTGTCTGATTTATCGGTCGGTATTTACAACCAAAATGGGTCCTTGCGCAGTTCAACCGATGTCAGCGACGGCACGATGACCACTGTCGGAAGCTTTGACTACTATGTCGTCAACGCTCGCATAAATCGGTTTGGAGCGATGTCTTTATCCGATGACGAGTCGTTAATCAGTTTTGTTTCCTTGGACGCTGAGGTTACCGCCACCGAGGGTCCTGCGGACGGTCAGACCTCGACGCAGGTTGGAACAAATGGAAACGACTCGACCTCGTCCCTCAGTTCGTTTGACGGTACAAATTTTTTTGTTGATCCCAATCCAAATCCCCGCGCGCCATGCTTTACAAAAGGCACTTCTATTCTAACCGATAATGGTGAGGTACCGGTTGAAAAACTGACGCCAGGCGACCGTGTAGTAGCGACGGATGGCACGTTGCACACACTTCGGCTGAACCTTTCACGTTCATTGCGACATTCTGAATTGATCAGGACGCCCAAACTGCGTCCTGTATGCATAGTCGCAGGCGCGCTGGGTCAGGGGCTGCCCCATCGCGATCTACGTGTGTCGCGCCAGCACCGAATGCTGACCGACTCGCCCATCGCGCAACGCATGTTCGGAACACGGAAAGTTTTGGTTTCAGCGATCCGTTTGACGACCTTGCCGGGTATCCACTTAGACGAGACCGCCACCGAGGTAACCTATTACCATCTGGTTTTCGACCAACACGTTACACTTTTTGCTGAAGGTGCCCCCACTGAAAGCCTGTTTTTCGGGCCTCAAGTGATGGCAGCGGTGTCGGAAGAAGCTCGGCACGAACTTGTGCTGTTGTTTCCCGATATAGCCAAACGCTCGGTCATGGTCGCGGCCAGTTACATTCCAGACGGAAGCCGCCAGAAAAAGCTGGTGGAGCGGCACGCGTTCAACAACAAGCCATTGTTGTCGCAACCTACGGCAATACACGTTTAAATTGTGATATATCGATATTGAAGAATCGTGAACGATTATGGTGGCTTTCCACCTTTGATCATTAAGCTTGCACAATCGGCAAATCAGCTGGTTTTTGGCATGGTCCTAGCAAGCGCCTTATTTCATTTAAACATCGGGTCTTAACGTTCAAATTCCACCCGAAAATCGTCAGTATTTTCGCCGCCTTTCCTCTTGACCTACGCAACTCCGATGTCATGAACGAGGCCATGAGTACTGCACATCTTACGATCAACCTTCACGCATTGGCGAGCAACTGGCGTGCTCTCGACGCCAAGACTGGTGTTGAGACCGCAGCCGTGGTCAAAGCTGATGCCTATGGATTGGGTGCAGAACCGGTGGCTTGGGCTTTGGCTGAGGAAGGTGTCAGAAAGTTTTTCGTGGCCGCCGCAGAAGAAGGTGCAATTGTAAGAGAAGCGGTAGGACCTGATGCTATGGTCGCCGTGTTCTCTGGCCACATGGAACGTGACACTGATCTGTTGCGCAACCACCGCCTCACACCGTTGATCAACTCGCCCGAGCAATTCAAACGGCATACCGGGGCACTGCCTGGTCATCCTTTCGGTATTCAGTTGGATAGCGGCATGAACCGCTTGGGGCTTGAGCCGGCCGATTGGGCCGAACTGCGATACGAGGCGTTAGCGATGAACCCCGAGGTCGTGATGTCACATCTGGCATGCTCAGACGAGCCGGATCACCCAATGAACAAACAGCAACTGCTGACCTTCAAACAGATGACAGATGGAGTGAAGGCACCTCGGTCACTGGCGGCAACTGGTGGAATCTTGTTGGGGCCAGAGTTCCATTTTGACTTTTGCCGCCCGGGAATTGGGTTATACGGTGGGATGCCCTTTGCCGCAGCCAAACCTGTTGTAACAGTCGACTTGCCAGTGATTCAGACCCGCCGGGTGGATGTTGGTGAGACGGTGGGTTACGGCAACACATGGACTGCGCGCCGCCCATCCCGAATAGCGACAGTCGCCGCAGGATATGCTGATGGGCTGCATCGTGCCATTGGCGGCGGAATTGACGCCTTTGCTGGTGATCAGCCCTGCCCGGTGGTAGGACGTATCTCAATGGACCTTATCACCGTGGATGTTACTGATTTGCCCTACAATCCTGATCGCCTTCGAATTCTAAATGGACATCAGACCGTTGATGACCTGGCCGAAGCTGCCGGAACCATTGGCTATGAAATCCTGACCTCTATGGGCAGCCGCTATTCCAGAGGCTATGTGGAATGAATCTTCTCTCCCTGCCGGGCGGTTTGGGACGAGCGATTCTGACTATGATGGCCGCTTTCGGGCGCGTTACCATATTTGCTCTGGCATCGATCTCGCATATTTTCCGACCCCCTTTTTACCCTCGTGAATTCGCAATCGCGCTTTTGAATATTGGTTGGCTGTCCCTGCCGGTCGTAGGGCTCACCGCTATATTCACAGGCGGGGCGTTGGCCCTGCAAATCTACGCTGGTGGGGCGCGCTTCAATGCTGAAGCGGTGGTTCCTCAGATCGTCGCAATTGGAATGGTACGGGAACTGGGTCCTGTATTGGTCGGGTTGATGATCGCGGCACGGGTGACGTCTTCGATCGCTGCTGAAATTGCAACCATGAAAGTAACCGAGCAGATCGACGCGCTGATCACCCTATCAACCCACCCAATGAAATATCTGACCGCGCCGCGTGTTCTTGCCGCCCTGATCACTGTGCCTGCGTTGGTCGCGGTTGGTGATGTAATTGGAATAGCTGGGGGCTATACGGTAGCCACGCAGAATCTGGGTTTCAACCCGGCGACCTACCTGAAAAACACGGTGGAGTTTCTAGAAACACGCGACATTGTCTCGTCTTTGGTCAAAGGCGCGGCGTTTGGTCTTATCGCTGCAATCATGGGCTGTTACTACGGCATGACTTCCGGTCGAGGTGCGCAAGGTGTAGGCCGGGCCACCAAAGGTTCGGTCGAATCCGCAGCCGTGCTGATACTTGCAGCCAATTTTGTTCTCACAGGAGTGTTCTTCTCGCTATGATCCGGATGGAGAACGTACACAAAGCCTTTGGTAACAATCATGTTTTACAAGGCATGGACCTAGATATCCCCAAGGGAACATCGATGGTTATTATTGGCGGATCAGGCACAGGTAAATCTGTGGCGTTGAAATGCATCCTTGGCCTTATCCAACCCGACAGCGGAATGATCTATGTTGATGGTAAGGATGCTAAAAAAGGCGACAGGGACGCGTTTCTGGCCCGTTTTGGCATGCTGTTTCAGGGGGCTGCCCTGTTTGACTCGCTTCCTGTCTGGCAAAACGTCGCCTTCCGGTTAATGCGTGGTCCACTTAAACGCCCGGCCGACTACGCCCGTGAGATCGCCATCGATAAATTGCGCCGCGTAGGTTTGAAATCTGACGTAGCAGACCGGTTCCCATCAGAATTGTCCGGCGGGATGCAGAAACGTGTTGGTCTTGCCCGCGCAATCGCTGCCGAACCCGAGATCATCTTTTTTGATGAGCCCACGACCGGTTTGGATCCTATAATGGCCGGGGTAATCAACGACTTGATCCGCGAAATTGTCACGGAGATGGGCGCTACGGCGATGACAATTACCCATGACATGAGCTCGGTTCGCGCAATCGCCGACAACGTGGCAATGCTGCACGGTGGAGTTATTCAATGGACAGGACCCGTCGGGAAGATGGATACCTCGGGCGACCCCTATGTCGAGCAATTCATTAGCGGCAGTGCAGACGGACCGATTGAAGCAGTACGTTAGCAGCGGTCAGCTTTTCGTTCACTATTGATCCTATCGTATGCTCTCTGCGCGTAATCGTATCGCAGAAGGTACTTTCCATCTGGCCGCACAAATTCCGGCGTTTTTATTCGAACTACACCCAAAATTTGTTTTAAGTGAGTGCCTGAAACCGAGATATAGCTAGGGTGTTCGCCGGAGAACTTGTTGTAAATCCGACCCCCGATCCATTTGGCTCTCTGCCTAGCCCGATCTGTTTAGTACAAACGAAAATGCAAAACCCCAAAAAGTTGTTCGCGGTCAAATGGCAACCGATCCGCGGCAGAACTCAAAGCCGACAAAGCAATATTGGCACCACCTGTGAGCCCGTTCGACATAGTTTTGCCAAACGCAAAAGGTACATTCGCAGTTTTTATTACGGGATCAGGCAATGCAATTCAAAGACGAAGGTTAGAATATTATTCTACTATAGGCATTGCCCTAGCAATCACAACGAAAACCTTGCAGCCAATTCTTTAGCCACTTAGATGTTCAATTGCCTAGTTCGGAACTGTCCATGACCCTCCGCCTTGCCACTCTATCGCTACTGATACTCTACCCCATCGCATGGTTCGCCCCACTGATGCGCGCAGGGCTTTTGCCGATATTTGGCCTCAGCGAAATCAGCGTCATAACTGGCCTTCAGTCCTTGTGGAAATCGGACATATTCCTAGCGTTGGTCGTAACTGTCTTTGCCCTTTTCGCTCCTTATATCAAAACGATAGGCACTGCACTTATCCAATGGGATTTATTAGATGCACGTGTTCAGCCAGCTCTCAATATCCTAGGAAAACTGGCTATGGCAGATATTTTTCTCATTGCGCTTTATATCACGCTGGCCAAGGGCATTTCTTACGCCACAATCGAAACAGCTTGGGGGTTGTATCTGTTTACCGGGTGTATTCTGGCATCAATCGCGCTCGGTTACGTTACGGAAATGACATCCAATTCACGAAATGTGCAGACCTAATTGATTGAAAACACTGAACTGCGTATTCTTCCACCACTTCGAGCAGCAGTGTTTTTAGTAACTAAAGGGTCCTTGGCGGATCAACTGCGCGTTTGAAGTCGCCTCCGCTTTGACCTGTTTTGTAACGGTTTTAAAAGGGAGATGCGGCAATGTCGGCCCTCCACGCAATTACTTTAAGTTGTCAGAATATCTTTATTAGATTCACATTTTTCCTAATTTGCGCGGCGGCGTTCTTCGCAATTTCCGTCACCATGCTGTCTGCACTTGGTGTGTTGCCATGGCTGTCAATGCACGCAGGTTTTGGGGTCGGTTCAGCCATCGACGCTGGTGTTTATATTCAGATTGGACTGACCTGCTTGGTTCTGATGCTGGCCTTCTATCTTCCGGCAAATGCTCGGATGATGGCTTTAGAGAACAACCATCGCAAGTTTGCAATGAACATGTATGATATTGCAGGTGCATATCAGATGGCTCACGCTGCTGACCGCAGCGGTGCATTTTCTCTGCGATCAGAGTTCGACGCAGTAAAAGAGCGCATGGCTTTCCTGCGAAATCATCCTGATCTTCAATCGCTTGAGCCTGAAATTCTGGAATTGGCGGCCCAGATGAGCCAAGTCAGTCAGGAGTTGGCCGAAACATACGGCGATGCCAAGGTGTCTCGTGCCCGTACGTTCCTGCAGCAGCGGCAAGAAGAGATAGAGCAATTTCAACGGCGGATCGAGGACGCCCAGACCATACAACATGAATTGCGACAGTGGACCCACGACGTTGAGATCGAGGAATCAATTGCTAAGTCGCAACTGAAACGCCTGAGAGACGAATTGTTTGAGTTGCTTCCGGAGCTTTCTGCTCAGTTACAGTCGTCGCCAGATAGCCAAGACTCAGGTGCATCCAGTGTTATTGCAATGTCCCCGCCTCGGGCAGCGGAATAGATGGATCCGCTTCGGCCCCAATGGTGCAATGAAAAAGCGATTCACTGGTTGTTTATGAAAGCCTGCTAGGGCTTGAAGAACTGACCGTCCTCGGGCACCAAGGGCCGCATGGCAAAAACGACTTCTTTCTCCTGCTCGGCCTGCGGCGCTACGTCTACCCGCTGGTCCGGGCGCTGCGACGCCTGCGGCGAATGGAACACAATTACTCAAGACACCCCACTTTCAGCTGGCCCTACAAAAAAATCACTCGGTGGTAAACGCGGTCAGTCTATTGCACTCACGGATTTGTCGACTGAGGAAACACCGCCTCCTCGCACTCTTTGCGGGGTGGACGAGTTAGATCGGGTTCTGGGCGGTGGTTTGGTACCGGCTTCGGCGCTGTTGGTCGGTGGCGATCCTGGGATCGGCAAATCCACGCTGTTGTTGCAGGCAGCCGCACGATTTGCCCGCGCCGGCATAAAAACGATCTATGTCTCTGGAGAAGAAGCCAGCGCCCAAGTCCGAATGCGTGCACGCAGGCTAGGCTTGGAAGACGCACCTGTCCAATTGGCAGCAGAGACCAACCTGCGCGACATCCTTACCACGCTTGAGAAAGAGAAGCCTGGTCTCGCCATCATAGACTCGATCCAAACCATGTGGGCCGACAATGTTGATAGCGCGCCGGGTTCGGTCAGTCAGGTGCGCGCTGCAGCGCATGAATTGACCACTTTTGCCAAACGCCATGGCGTTTCAGTCGTCATGGTGGGTCATGTCACGAAAGAAGGCCAAATTGCCGGTCCACGTGTAGTGGAACATATGGTCGACACGGTACTCTATTTCGAAGGCGAACGCGGCCACCAATTCCGCATTCTTCGCGCGGTAAAAAACCGCTTTGGTCCCGCTGACGAAATCGGTGTTTTTGAAATGACTGGCAAGGGCTTGGCACAGGTAACTAATCCATCAGCCCTGTTTCTATCCGAACGCGGCACACCAAGCCCCGGGTCGGCTGTGTTTGCGGGAATCGAAGGAACACGTCCTGTCCTGGTAGAGTTGCAGGCGCTCGTTGCGCCTTCGCCTCACTCGCAACCACGCCGCACAGTCGTCGGGTGGGACAGTGGGCGTCTTGCGATGATCCTCGCAGTGTTAGAGGCGCGCTGTGGTATCCCGTTTGCTGGCCTGGATGTATACCTAAACGTTGCTGGCGGGTTGAAAATTGGGGAACCTGCTGCGGATCTTGCGGTGGCAGCCGCATTATTGAGCGCCCGCGAGGATAAGGCCCTGCCATCAGATACTGTCGTTTTCGGAGAAATCTCGCTATCTGGGGCACTTAGACCAGCTCCTCAGACCGAAAACAGGTTGAAAGAAGCGCAAAAACTTGGTTTCACAGCAGCAATTGCTCCGGCTGGCGGGAAAGCCGGTACTGTGGCAGGTCTGACACTCACCCGACCGTCTGATTTGGTTGGGTTTGTTGGCGAAACCTTCGGAGCAGGTTAAAGTCGCGCCTTGAGGGGCAGAAAACGAACAGGCGAGGGCCATGGAAGGTTTTACAATTATTGACGGGGTCGTTGCCCTGATCGTCGTGGTGTCGGGCCTTTTGGCCTATTCTCGCGGCTTCCTGCGCGAGGTTCTTGCGATTGCTGGCTGGGTAGCCGCTGCAGTATTGGCGTTTATCTTTGCGCCGCAGGTCGTTCCCCTGGTTAAAGAGATTCCAGTTGTCGGCGATTTCCTTCGTGACAGTTGCGAATTGTCTGTCATAACAGGGTTTGCTGCTGTATTTGCGGTGGCGCTAATCGTAGTTAGCATATTTACACCCCTATTCTCGTCGCTGGTGCAGCGATCTGCCATTGGCGGTTTGGACCAAGCTCTAGGGTTCTTTTTTGGTATCGCCCGGGGCATTCTGTTGGTTGCAATCGCGTTTTTCGTCTACGACACGGTGATGACCGGTCAGTCATATACGATCGTCGATGAAAGCCGATCGGCCAAGGTTTTCGAACAGTTCAGCGATCAGATAGAAGAGCAAAACCCCGAGGCCGCGTTGGGCTGGATTACCGCTCAGTACGAAGAGTTGGTGGCTAGCTGCACGTCTGATGGAGGACTTGACAGCGACGCAGCTGAAACGCCCCAGGAAGGCGCGACTGAAAGCACGCCCAGCGAGTAAAGATAGTTTAAATAAAGCCAATAAAGCCCAGTTCTCGCTGGGCTTTTTATATTTTCAGACGAACCCGTCGCCACCACAAACCGCGCATCGGATGCTCTTTAACCCGAAACAGCCGTTACATCGTGTCATTATGGGCTTGCCATAAATATCCCTGCTCTTGGCCACCTCGCCGGCGCCTTTACAAATCTCACAGGGTGCCCGGCCCATGCCTCGGCATCGATGACAGCGTCGCTTCACTGCTTCTTCTTTCTTTGCGCCTTGTTTGTGCTGCCACATTTTCGTGTCCCACCTAAATAAAAGGCTGTTACTGCTCGGCACTTGTAAGCACATGACAGCACAAGAAGTGAGTTTTGTCACCTCCACCGATCAGCAGGCAAAAACTTGGCCAACAAGCTGTAGCGACGGATGATTGTGATCCTTTGATGACATTGGGCGCGATTGGCATTATGTCAAACCCGAAACCGCCACGGAATCGGAGCGATTGACCTTGTGCGTACACAATGTTGCGACTTGCGACTGCCCAACGGAACTTTGACAAATGCAGCGCAGACCTATTGGCCCCGAAGGCCAAACCAAATCAACGTAAAGCCGTCATTTTAATTGGAGCCCGTATATGTGTGGGATATTGGGGATCGCAAGCCGGACGCATGATGTCTTTGCGGAAATCTATGACGGGCTGCTGATGTTGCAGCATCGGGGTCAGGATGCCTCTGGCATTGTGACTTACAACGGTGAGTTCTTCCGCGAGAAAAAAGCCAATGGACTGGTCAAGGATGTGTTTAACGCAACGGATGCCGAGACTCTGTTGGGCAAGGTTGGGATTGGCCATGTTCGTTATCCCACTGCGGGATCGCTTAGTGCAGCCGAAGCTCAGCCATTTTTTGTGAACGCGCCTTACGGCATCTACTTGGTCCACAATGGTAATATTACCAACACCGCAGAACAGCGCGAAAAAGTGACTGGCAAATATAGCCGCCATCTTCGGACAACTTCCGATTCAGAAATCCTGCTTAACGTTTTGGCTGACAAGGTGGCCGACGCGATCAAGGTAAACGGAAATTCCGACCCAATCCGCAACATCTTTGCGGGTGTCAAAATGACTATGGAGAGGATTCAGGGCGCCTATTCAGTCATATGTCTGATCGCCGGCGTTGGGATGTTGGCCTTTCGTGATCCTTATGGAATACGCCCTTTATCGGTTGCAAAACGCGAAGCAGAAGGCGACGGCGATGATTACGCTTTTGCATCTGAAGACGTAGCATTTGGAATTAATGGCTTTGAAAAACTTCGCGATCTCCGCGCAGGTGAGGCGATCCTGATCGACCTTGAAGGAGACATTCATGAGTTCCAGGCGGTCGAAGGCAGGCTGACGCCCTGTATTTTTGAATATGTCTATCTCGCGCGACCAGATTCATTGCTGGATGGGGTATCCGTTTACAAAACCCAGATGCGCATGGGGCAAACCCTTGCAAGGCAGATCGAAGCGGCTGGATTAGAGATCGACCGGATCATTCCAGTCCCCGATAGCGCAAGGCCGGTCGCCTTGGAAGTGGCCAAGGCAACCGGCATCTCATACCGAGAGGGTCTTGTTAAGAACCGTTATGTGGGGCGCACCTTCATCATGCCCGGTCAAGAAGAACGGCAGAAATCCGTTCGCCGCAAGCTGAACGCCATTCCTTTGGAGTTTAAAGATCAAAATGTACTGCTTATCGACGACTCGATCGTGCGAGGAAATACTATCAAGAAAATCGTCCAGATGTGTCGTGAAGCGGGTGCAAAAAAGGTTTACGTCGCCAGCGCTTCACCGCCGGTAAAGTACCCTAATGTTTATGGCATCGACATGCCGACCAAGCATGAGCTGATCGCAAATGGCAAAGAGATCGAGGATATTCGCCGTGAACTTGGGGCTGATGCTCTTTTCTATCAAAATCTCGATGATCTGATCTGGGCCGCCAAGGAGGGCAACCCAGAAATCGAGGCGTTTGATTGTTCTTGTTTTGACGGAAATTACGTCACTGGTAGCGTAAGCGACGATTATCTGGACAACCTGGAAAACAGTACACGCGTCAGCAAAAAGAAGAAGGATATGCAGGTCCTCGGTGGATCCTGGAATGCCGCCAACCTCGTCTCGGGCTAAAATGGTTATCTAACCCTGCGCATTTGCGAATCGATCGAACTGGTTATCCGGTGTCACCTAAACATGTGACATCGCGAAACCAAACAGTTGGTGACAATCCGCTTACGCCTTTCCGGTGAACTCGACGCAATTGCAACGTGTTCGGGACAGATCCTGAAGTGTCGGCATCTGTTCTCATACCATCGGCTTTTGTTTCACCTTGCCCTTTGATACGGCATGCGCCGAAACCACTCACTCAAGGGTTCGGGCACCGCCCGATGGCAGTTCATGGCAAACAAAACCGTCAAAAGCGCGGCCACGCAACGGGGCGCGTTGAAAAAGAATTCAGTCTCAGTCTTGGGCGTCTTTGGGCCTGCAAGAAATATGCGTGCATTAGTGCGCCTGTCGTCGGGCCGTGTGAAAGAGGTCGAAACTGGCAGTCGCATCGCCTCTGGCACGGTAATGGCGATCGATGAGCACGGTGTAATGCTGCGACAAAGCGGCCAAACTAAGCATATTGCTATCCCAGGAGGCTGATCCGGTCTTGACGCTTCTCGCGCGGGCGTTCAAACCCCGCCCATGACAGATCAGACCAAAATCGCCCTTATTACGGGTGCATCACGCGGACTGGGCGCAGCCTTGGCCGAGGCGTTGGCGCCCGAATACCACGTTGTCGCGGTGGCCCGCACCACCGGCGGCCTGGAAGAACTGGATGACCGTATTCAAGCCAAGGGCGGCTCGGCTACGCTGGCACCAATGGACATCACCGACCCAAACGCGATGGCAACGCTTTGCCGCAGTATTCACGATCGTTGGGGCAAAGTTGATTTGTGGCTGCATACGGCAATACACACCTCGGCATTGACGCCAGCGCATTTCATCGACGCCAAGGAATGGTTTAAGGCGTTGAATACCAACGCCACCGCGACATCAGTGTTGATTCCTTTCGTAGCACCGCTGCTGGGTGAAAGCGGCCACGCAGTTTTCTTCGACGACCCCAAAGCAGGCGAGAAATTTTACGGCATCTACGGGGCCACAAAAGCCGCTCAGATGTCTCTTGCGCGTAGTTGGTCATTAGAAACTGAGCGCACCGGCCCTCGAGTTTCGATTGTCGAGCCGAGGCCGATGCCTACGGCAGTTCGTGCGCGGTTTCATCCGGGTGAAGATCGTGATGTGTTGAGTAGCACCGCAGAAGAAGCCAATCGGCTTTTGTCTTTGTTATGAAGACATTCAATTAGATCACAATAGCCATGCTGGCCGTTCATAAAAGTGACGTGCCTGTTCAATCTAAGTGAACGCCGTGACGACCTGCGAGATCGACGAAGAATTGCCATGCGACGCGGCCTGATCGGGCACCGCGCGTCGCCTGCCACTCGATAGCTTCAGCACGAAGTGTTTCCGCATCAACGGCTACGCCATATGCAGCACAATACCGATCGATCATAGAGAGGTATTCGTCTTGGTCACATGGATGAAAACCAAGCCACAAGCCGAACCGATCTGAGAGTGAGACTTTCTCCTCGACTGCCTCGGATGGGTTGATGGCGCTTGAGCGTTCATTCTCGATCATATCGCGCGGCATCAAATGGCGGCGGTTCGAAGTAGCATAAAAAACCACATTTTCGGGGCGCCCTTCGATGCCGCCATCCAGAACTGCCTTAAGTGACTTGTAGTGCTGATCGTCATGGCTGAATGACAGATCATCGCAGAACAGAATGAAACGGAACTTTGCGTTACGCAGATGGTTCAGCAGGCGGGCGACCGAACTCATGTCTTCACGCTGCAACTCCACCAGTTTCAGGCTCGGATACTCAGGTTGCAAAGTGCCATGTACAGCCTTGACAAGGCTTGATTTTCCCATACCACGCGCGCCCCAAAGAAGCGCGTTGTTCGCCTTGAATCCTGCGGCAAACCTGCGCGTGTTGTCCAGCAGAGTGTCGCGTGAACGGTTGATGCCGACTAACAAATCAAGATCGACCCGGTTAACGTCTGCCACAGGTTCCAAGCGGTCCGGATCAACGTGCCAGACAAACGCTGGCGCAGTAGCGAAACTTGGGGCGGCCAAAGGTGCGGGTGCCATCCGTTCGAGCGCGTCGGCGATGCGATTCAAGGCTTTTTCGTCCATGGGTTTCTCCGGTCCAGTCTTGCTAGGTTCAAACCACGTTCCAGACGGGGCAACAAGACTTGCAAAAGAAAAAGGCGCGCCTCATTCGGCGCACCAGCTAAAAAATCAATTCGCTGATTACTTGGTGTCTTCTTCGCTTTGCATGAGGTCCGCATCAGCTTCGGCTTCTTCGTCATCGTAGTAGCCATCAGCGCGCAGTTGCTCTTCGCGCTTTTTCTCTACGCGCGCGACCAAAAAGATTGAGACCTCATACAAACCGTAAACCACGGTAAATAGGATTATTTGTGTAATGACGTCGGGCGGCGTCACCACCGCGGCCAGAACAAGAATCCCAATCACGGCGTATTTGCGTACCTCACCCAAGCCCTGAGCACTTACTAAGCCGGCCTTGCCCATCAATGTCAGAAGAACCGGCAGCTGAAAGCAAAGGCCGAAAGCAACGATAAACTTGATAGTAAGGTTAAGGTATTCTTGTGCTGAACCCTGGAAAACCACGCTCAACGGTGCAGCATTCGTTCCTTCGGCAACAACTTCACCTTCGGCTCCGAACTGCTGGAAACCCAAGAAAAAGTCGTAAGCCAGCGGTGTCACGACATAGAAGGCAAAACTTGCGCCCAGAAGGAACATGAATGGTGAGGCCAGCATAAATGGCAGAAATGCATTCTTTTCCGAGCGATACAGGCCGGGCGCCACGAACCGCCACATCTGCATCCCAATATATGGGAATGCAAGGATGAACCCGCCCAATAGCGATACCTTGATTGCTACAAAAAAGCCTTCTTGTGGCGAGATGAAAATCAGCCCGCAATCCTGACCACGTTCGGCCAAAACCTCGCAAAGCGGATTGGTAAGGAAGTTGAAAATCGGTGTCGCCACCGAGAAACATATCACCATACCGATCAGGAAGGCGACCACGCAGTGAATCAATCTCGTCCGCAGCTCAGCCAGATGTTCAATCAATGGGGCCGAGGAGTCTTCGATCTCGTCAGTTTTGCTCATGACTTGCTTTCACTGTTAAGTGCGGCTTCAGCCTCTTCAGCTTTGGCCAGAGCTTCCGCAGCTTCCTTGGCCTTGCGTTCTGCAGCAGCTCGGGCGGTGGATGCCTGAATTTTCTTTGCTTGCTCAGCCCGTTCAGCGGCCAATTTTCCAGTTTCGCTGTCGGGATCGAACTTAGTCGGGTCCAAGCTCTTTGCGACGTCTCTTGCAGCCTCATTGACGCTGCTTACAGCGGATCCAACGGGGTTAGTGGCAGCGTTGAGGCCCTTCTTGATGTCCTTTACCCCAGCCTCGTCCGCTGCTTCGTTCATCGCATTGCTGAACTCGCGCGCCATTCCGCGGGCTTTACCCATCCAACGGCCGACATTGCGGAACAAAACCGGCAGATCCTTAGGACCCACAACGATCAGCGCAACGATGCCGATGACCAGAAGCTCGGTCCAGCCCAGATCAAACATAAGCTCTTAGACCTTGTCTTTGTCTGTCTCTGGAGTGACATCCTTCGCCAATTCGGATGCGTCCTGCTCCAGCTCCTCCGCACCTTCTTTGACACCTTTCTTGAAAGAGGTGATGCCTTTACCGACTTCGCCCATAAGGGAACTGATCTTACCGCGGCCAAAAAGTACCAGCACGACAACGGCTATTAGTAAGATTCCGGGAAGACCTATATTGTTGAGCATTTTTCTTCTCCTGTCAGACGACGCAAGATGCGTCGGAAATTCTATTTCTGCATGTATTTACGCCGCTAAACACGCTCAAGAAAGAGAACAGGAGCGAATCCTCACTCAAATTTCACCTGATTCCACATTTTCAACGGACTCGATTTTTCCAACTGACAGGTTTATGTCAGTTGGGTGTGGCTAGAAACAGGGCATCGAAACCTGGTCCAAGGAGAATAAAATGACCCATGTTGCAGAAATCGTCACCTTTTCACTTGCGAATGGCACTTCACAGGAAGAATTTGTCAAACTCAGTCAGGCATCCGAAGCATTTGTGCGAGCCGCACCTGGATTTGTGCATCGACAGTTAAGCATGGGTTCAGATGGTCGATGGACCGACTATGTCGTCTGGACGGATGCGAATTCTGCAAAAGATGCCGCCGAGCAATTTATGCATCAGGACTGCGCTGCCGCGATGATGGCAGCGATTGACCCGGAAAATATGGAAATGCGACACGAGCACGTTTTATGGAAAATGAACGCATAACGTCGATCGGAAAGGCGCCTGATGCGTCGAACTGACCGTCTTTTTGATATTATCCAGATAATGCGCAACGGGAAACTCCACCGCGCGCAAGATATCGCGGACCGGCTAGAGGTGTCGGTTCGCACCATTTATCGAGATATGGACACCCTAGTAGCTTCTGGAGTTCCAATAGAAGGCGAGCGCGGTTTGGGATACATGGTGCGCGAGCAAATTACCCTACCACCATTAAACCTGACACCTGCCGAGCTTGAAGCGCTCAACCTCGGCATGGCAATCGTGGCTGAGGCGGCCGACCCGGACCTAAAATCTGCGGCAGAGTCGTTGGCGGAAAAGGTTGATGCGGTTTTGCCGACGCAGGTTGTGGCCGAAGCTGATGCGTGGAAGTTTGCGGTCTATCCCTTTGCGGACGCAGCACGCGGGTTGGCACATATGGCACCGATCCGTTCTGCAATAAAAACCCGACAAAAACTACGCATATCTTACCGCCGCATAGACGGAGCTTTGACCGACCGGACCATTAGACCGTTACACATGGAATACTGGGGCCGCGTGTGGACTTTGACCGCATGGTGCGAGTTGAGGACTAATTTCCGAGTTTTTCGTATAGACTTAATAGAAACGATAACACCTTTGCAGGAAGTATTCGCCGACGAACCCGGAAAACGTCTGAACGATTATGATCCAAACGTTTGAGCTTTAATATCAGCGATCAACACCTTAACACTTAAAGGTAAATCAGATCATTCGCCTCACTTTAGGTAGGGTTCTGGATCAACAGATTCGAATCCTTTACGCACCTCGAAGTGTACGTAAGCGTTTTCTCCGCCACGTAGCGCAGCAACTTTCTGGCCTCGCTTAACCCGATCGCCTTTTTTAACAGTGATACCTTCGACATTAGCGTAGACAGTCAAGAGATCGTTTTTGTGTCGAACAACAATGATGGGCACCTGATCCGCATCGGCTGTCACTGCTGCCACTGTTCCGGCCTCGGCTGCAGTAACCGATGTACCGGGTGCAGCAGCGATATCAATGCCTTCGTTCTTACCCTTTTCATAAGTACGAATGATCCGGCCTGTTACGGGCAGCGACAATGCCGATGATCCACTATTAGTCGGAGCATCCGCAGTAACGTCAGGGGCCGGCGTGGATTCCGCAAGCGGCTTCACCTTTTCTTCCGGCAACGGTTGGGTCGCACTGGGTGGCGTCGGCGTGGGCGATCCCTCACCAGGCTGAGTAATCGCTGTCGCTGTCGCTGCCGGAGCGGCCGCCTCGCGTCGCGGTGCAGGTTGATCCTTAATTGGGATCAAGAGAAACTGCCCCTCGCGCACCATGAAATCGGACCCCAGCCCGTTCCATTCGGCTAAAGCCTCTACAGGCACCTGGTACAGGCGCGAGATTGTGTAGGCGGTTTCGCCTCGTTTAACCTTGTGTTGGATTGGTTCAGGGCCTGCAGCCGGTACTGGCGCAGGAGCAGGTGTCGGCTGCGCGGGTTCAAGCGTAGTTGTGCGAACCCCGCCAGTTTCTGGCGCCTCATCGATCGCTGTGCCGGCAACTGCAGCTATGTCGACATTGCTGCTGGCCCCAACTGACCGCGGAAGCGCTAGAACCTCGCCGTCGCGGAGGGGATCATTGGGTTGAAGCCCGTTGTAGCGCGCTAACTCCGCCTCAGGTAAGCCAATACGTACAGCGACGTCACGCACACTGTCCCCCGATCTGGCGACTGCGACCTGATAGTTGGGATAGGTGATTACGCCCCGCGAATCCGGAGCGGGACGGCTTGCCGTTGCTGCCAATGCCGCATCTGCGGTGGAAAAACCGCCAACATTTCCGCGCAGATCATAGTCGAAAGGCCCCTCGCACGCAGCCAACAGGGCTAGAATGGCTGTACCCATCGCATAGCGACACATAGCTGATTTGGAAACTGCTCTCATTTTTCTGTCCTCAACACCTGCCCCATTTTGTCCGGGGTTCTGGCGAAAATTTCCCAACAAACTTTATGCTTCGTCCTTTCCCAACCCCTCAAGCAAGGGGACGAACCGAACGGGTAACAACTCGTCATAGTCAAGACCTTCTTCGGTACGGGTAACCCGGATCAAGGTTTGAACCGCGTCCGATTGGCCTACGGGCAAAACCATGATACCGCCGATTTTCAGCTGCGCCAAGAGTGGCCCCGGCGGATCTTCGGCAGCAGCGGTAACAATAATGCGGTCGAATGGGGCCTGTTCAGGAAGGCCAAAGGATCCATCAGACAACATTGCAGTCACATTTGTGAGGCCCATCTCGCGAAACAACTGGGCTGTTTCGCGAACCAGACGCTTGTGACGCTCGACCGTATAAACCCGGCGAGCCAGTTTTGAGAGAATAGCCGCTTGATATCCCGACCCGGTCCCGACTTCGAGCACCGTATCGCGGGGATTCACCTTCAATGCCTGCGTCATAAGCCCCACCACCGATGGTTGGCTGATTGTCTGACCGCACGCAATTGGCAAAGGTGTGTCGTCATAAGCCCGCTCGGAAAACAAACCTCTCACGAACAATCCGCGGTCAATCTGTTCCATTGCCGCCAGCACGCGGGCGTCCGTTACACCGCGAGATCGCAGTGAAAACAGAAACTGCATAGTCTTTTCCGGGTCGAGTCCGCTCATTCTATTGCCCTAAGCACCTCAAGTGTATCGTGGGCCGTCAGATCTGCCCGCATCGGAGTGACAGAAATATAACCATCTAAATTGACCGCTGCATCCGTGCCTGGCGCGGTTGGATTGTGCTGATTTCCGCCTTTGATCCATAAGAATCGCCTGCCCGATGGAGACATGTGTGGTTCGGCGCCAAATCTGGTGTCACGGCGATAACCCTGCGGTACGACACGTGTCCCTACGACTTCGTCGGCGGGAACAGGTGGGAAGTTTACATTATAAAACAAGCGGTAATCCTCTTGTCCTGCAGGGGTGGCTTCCAAAATACGACGGATCAATTCAACCCCAAAGGAAGATGCTGCTTGAAACGGGTTTTCTAACTCGCGGTTTCGGGGACCAAGATATTGCGACAAGGCAATTGCCGGAACGCCCTGAAGGGCAGCTTCCATTGCGCCTCCCAACGTACCGGAATATAAAGCGTTTTCTGCTGAGTTGTTTCCTCGATTTACTCCTGACAATACCAGATCCGGGGGGCAGTCTTTCATTACGTCGTGCAAACCAGCCAGCACACAATCTGCAGGCGACCCTTCGGCCGCAAAACGACGTTCAGCCAGTTCTGCCACCATCATTGGATGAGTGTAACTGATGCAATGACCCACTCCTGATTGCTCAAAGGCAGGAGCAACAACCCAGACTTCGCCATCTGGCCCCGCCAGATTGCCAGCTATGGCCTCAAGTACAGTCAGACCCGGCGCGTTGATGCCGTCGTCATTGGTTAGAAGAATACGCATGGTGTCTGCCTCAGCCTCGAATTTTCCTCTTGATAGACGCGGCCCAGCGTCGCGGCAAGCGACCCGCACAGGCAATCTGAGGCTTTCAAGCACCACTTGGAAGGAAATCATCGCTCTGCCGCGTCAAACCGGGAAGACGAAACACCGATCTCGCGGGACTGTAAGCCACATGACCCTGCCTGGATTTGGCACAAACACATTCGGAACGGTCGCTTTTAAGATCGAGCCGTCGTAGTCCATCCGAAACTCAACCAAACTTTCATTACCCAGAAACCGCGCTCGCTGAACCACACCTCGGGCGGCGACCCCGTCCGTTGGCGTAGGAGACGGACCCTTGCCGTTGCGGTCGAAATCCAGTCGAACGTGTTGGGGACGAAAAACAATCTCGACATCTGTTTGATCAGGCACCCCGGGCGCAAGGAATTGACCGAACGGGGTTTGTGCTAAAGCGCCGTTAACTTTCGAAATTAATACATTGATATCACTGAAAAATGACACCGCCGCCTTATCAACCGGCCGGGTGTAGACGTTATATGGCGCCCCTTGTTGGACAATCTTGCCTCCCCGCATCAAGGCAATTTCATCCGCCATCCGCATGGCCTCTTCGGGTTCGTGCGTCACCAACAAAACGGCCGCGTCTTCTTCTTTCAGGATCGCCAGTGTTTCGTCCCGAATTCCGTCGCGTAAACGATTATCCAAACCCGAAAATGGTTCGTCCATCAGCATTATGCGCGGCCGTGGCGCAAGGGCGCGCGCCAATGCCACTCGCTGCTGCTCGCCTCCTGATAGCTGGTGCGGAAACCCGTCCACGAAACGCATTAGGTCTACACGGGACAACAATTCTTCGACCCTGGCTCGTTTGGCGTCTTTGGTGCCCGAAAGACCAAACGCTACATTGTCGCCGACGCTAAGATGGGGGAATAGCGCAAAGTCCTGAAACATCAATCCGATTTCACGGCGCTCAGGCGGGACGCGAAAAACTGTATCGCACACCAGCTTGCCGTCGACGTAGATTTCGCCCGAGCTTTGAATCTCGACACCGGCAATCATCCGTAGTGTCGTAGATTTTCCGCAACCTGATGGCCCCAACAGGCAAGTCACCTGACCGGCGTGCACGCTTAAAGACACACCATCGACTACAGTCCGCCCACCGAAACGGGCAACAAGATTGTGGACTTCCAGACGAGGAGGAGCTGCGTTCTCTGTCACCGATGGACCCCGTTGCATTTCCCGATCAAATCAATCGGGCTTTAGCGGGGATAGCAATACCGCCCCGCAGGTGCAAGTTGTCAGCAGCAGGCAATCGGTATCGCTAAGGTCCGGGCGAAATAGATAGTAAAGCTTTGCAGATTTTGACAATCCCCAAAGGGTCGAAAACTCGCTAAGCAGCTAGAAGTTTTAGAAAAAATAATGTGGATCAGTCCAAAAGTTCAAAATCCACCGCAGTTAGAATACGTCCGTTGACCTGAACTTCCAGCCGATGCGCACCGGGTATGAGCGTGAAAGTACTGGCATTGCCTTTCAGTTTGTGGACTTTCCGTAATGTCACATTTCCATCAGTCAAAGTCGCTTGCTTCAGCTTATGAACTTTAGGCGAGATTTTCCCACCAGGGCGTTGAAAATGAACGATATAGTCAACAAGAACCCCTTGGCCCTTATCCCCTGATAGCTCTACAGTGAACTCTAACGCTCCGCCAATCCGAGCTTCACCGTCCACCTGAACCTTCGCAGCAATGTCCGCTTCAGGATTGAAGCCCAACATCTTCATTGCACGAAAGTGGCCAGATTTCACCAACCCCCGCAATGCATGAGAAGTCATCCACTGTAGTTCATCTTGGTCCTGCCGTGCCGCATCGCGCCACTCCTGCAACCGATCTAACGCCAGATCAGGGTCTTTTTTAGTTATGTCATTCAAATGGTTGGCGACAGATCGTGTCACATAGCGCGTGTTATCGCTGTGGAGGCGATCCAGCAGTGGTAGCGGATCGGAGAGGTCCAGCCCAACCGCCTGCCCCCAAGGCAAACGCGGACGGGTACCTTCGCTGACCAGTCGCCGCACGTGATAACTGTCATGCTGAGCCCATTCTTGCATGCGCACCATAACCAGATCGGGATGACTGTTCAAAAAAGGACGGATTGCCAACTCCATTGAAAAACGTTGGGTTACCTCCTCGAAAACATCCAACGCCAGTTCGGGGTGGTCCGAACCCGCGGCTACGACCCAGTCGCCGATCGGGCCAAAGATAAAATCTCCAAAGTCATCGTCCGTCTTGTTTGGGTCCAGTGGCGGAGGCAATGCCTTAAGAATCACTTCTGCTACATCGGGCAAATCACCTGGAATTGCTTCCGCCAGACACTCGGCTATCCAGACCATCCGCTCTTTCAATTCAAGTTCCGTTAGCCGCGACATAACCCGGGCTTCAAATGCCGCTGCATCAAAGGCCGGGTCCGCTGCCGCGAATAGCCCGGCCAGATACCCAGTGCTATCGGCATTAAATAATTGATCTTTAAGCGAGAAATTCTGTGTCATGGTTACATCGTAATATTGGTCGCCCCGCCATCAAGCAGGATGTTTTGTCCAACGATAAAACCTGCATGTTTGGAGCAAAGAAATGCGCAAGCGGCACCGAACTCCTGTCGCGTCCCGTAACGCCGAGTTGGTATCGTAGCGGCGCGATCGGCACGTGCTTCGTCGATCGAAATCCCCTTCTGCGCCGCAACGCCACTGTCCAGTGAATTCGCCCGGTCAGTATCGTGAATACCTGGCAAAAGGTTATTGATAGTGACGCCCATGGGCGCCACTTGACGTGAGGTGCCTGCGACATAGCCCGTTAACCCGGTACGTGCCGCATTCGAAAGACCCAAAACAGCGATTGGTGCCCGCACCGACTGCGAGGTTATATTTACGACCCTGCCCCAACCATTTTCCATCATATTTGGCAGCAACGCTTTCATGAATGCTATCGGTGTCAACATGTTGGCGTCGAGAGCCATGATGAAGTCTTCGCGGTCCCAGTCAGACCACATTCCCGGCGGCGGACCGCCAGCGTTTGTTACCAGAATATCGACGCCGTCTGCCGCTTGGATAACTTGTTCCTGCCCATCTGCAGAAGTCACATCACAGGCCACTGTCTTAACTGTAACGCCATGTTCACTTCGGATCCGATCCGCCGATACTTCTAACGCTTCGGCCCCTCGCGCATTCATAACAAGATCAACACCCGCCGCCGCCAACGCTTCTGCGCAACCAAACCCAAGACCTTTGCTGCTGGCACAAACCAGTGCTCGTTTTCCGCGAATACCCAAATCCATTCTGATCCTCCCAATCATTGTTTGCCGGACACTAGCACCGGCCCGACGAGGAAGACCAGAATGGCCGAGTTGTTAGTTGTTCAAAAATCAGTAGAAAAATTCCTCACGCACGATCTTGCCGTCGGAAACATAATAAATCGCTACTTCGCGCATATCGAAAGATTCACCGCTTTCCTTCATCGAGCCTTGCACTTCGAAAATCACCGCAAACCGATCATCACCGTGTAAAAACGGATCACTTACAGAACCTCCCGTCACTTCGGTCGAGTTTTCCCACCAATCGTGTTTTCCGCGTATCGCGTCCAGACCATGCGCCTCACGTCCCATGCCCTGCATGTCCGCTGCTTCTACCGACACAGCGTCCACGGCATATAGCTTGTCCAAATTTGCTTTCGCCCGGTTTTCCCTGCATCCAGCAACGAGTTCATCTGCGATTTCCTTCAAATTCATCAGCCTACTCCAAAATTTGTTCACTATATGTTCTTTTTCGCATAGCCATCTGATTCGGAACACCCCCTTTGTCTTGCTTCGGCAGGATTCCCCGCCTATATGCGCGCTCATGCTTGATAGTGCCTCGAACCAACCCGTCTTACCGCCCGAGATCGCCCGGCGTCGAACATTTGCGATCATCTCGCATCCTGACGCGGGCAAGACGACGCTTACCGAAAAATTCCTTCTGTATGGTGGCGCCATTCAGATGGCCGGTCAGGTACGCGCCAAAGGCGAGGCACGGCGCACCCGGTCCGACTTTATGCAAATGGAAAAGGATCGGGGCATTTCAGTGTCTGCCTCGGCTATGTCTTTCGATTACGCCAACTTCCGCTTCAACCTGGTTGACACCCCAGGCCACAGTGACTTTTCCGAAGACACTTATCGCACCCTGACTGCAGTTGACGCGGCGGTGATGGTGATTGACGGCGCTAAGGGCGTAGAAAGCCAAACGCAAAAACTGTTTGAGGTTTGCCGTTTGCGCGACCTACCTATTCTAACTTTCTGTAATAAGATGGATCGTGAAAGCCGCGATACCTTCGAGATTATTGACGAAATCCAAGAAATGTTGGCAATCGATGTCACGCCTGCCTCATGGCCCATCGGCGTCGGCCGGGATTTCATCGGTTGCTATGACATATTGCGCGATCGGCTAGAGCTGATGGACCGAGCCGACCGCAACAAGGTGGCAGAAAGCATTCAAATCGAAGGGCTTGACGATCCAAAGCTTGCAAAGCATGTGCCCGAGCACCTTTTGGAAAAGCTGCTGGAAGAAGTTGAAATGGCGCGGGAACTGTTGCCCAAGCTCGACCCGCAGGCCGTGCTCGAAGGTCATATGACGCCCATATGGTTTGGTTCAGCCATCAATTCCTTTGGTGTTAAGGAACTTATGGAGGGCATTGGAACTTATGGACCGCAACCCCAGGTGCAGTCAGCCGAACCCCGCCAGATCGCACCGGATGAAAAGAAGGTTGCGGGGTTTGTTTTCAAGGTTCAGGCCAATATGGATCCCAAGCACCGCGACAGGGTCGCCTTTGTCCGCATGGCCTCTGGCCACTTCAAACGCGGCATGAAGCTGACGCATGTACGGTCAAAAAAACCGATGGCAATTTCAAATCCGGTGCTATTTCTGGCTTCGGACCGCGAACTGGCAGAAGAAGCTTGGGCCGGTGATATCATCGGAATACCTAACCACGGTCAGCTTCGCATCGGCGACACGCTGACAGAAGGCGAGGCACTGCGTGTCACAGGTATACCATCCTTCGCGCCCGAGCTACTTCAAGGCGTCCGGGCTGGCGATCCACTTAAAGCGAAGCACCTAGAAAAAGCTTTGATGCAGTTCGCTGAAGAAGGTGCTGCAAAGGTATTCAAGCCCTCCATCGGATCGGGCTTTATAGTTGGAGTTGTCGGCGCCCTTCAGTTCGAGGTTCTGGCTAGCCGGATCGAGATGGAATACGGCCTGCCAGTCAGGTTCGAAGCGTCTCAGTTCACTTCGGCCCGGTGGGTAAGTGGTGACAAGGCCGAGGTTGAGAAGTTCGTGAATGCCAACAAACAGCACATAGCGCATGATCACGATGGCGACATCGTTTATCTTACACGGTTACAATGGGATATCGACCGAGTCGAACGTGATTTTCCGTTGCTGAGCCTCACTGCGACCAAGGAAATGATGACCTGAACCACCTTGCAAGGGCAGCGCGCGCGAATATAGGTTTCGTTCATGCAAGACATCGATCAGGAAAACTATCCCGGCGGGTTCTATACGATAATGCATCACCTGGAACGACGGGAGGCGCCTTATCTCTTTCCTGAAAAGGTGTTGCCCGTCCCAGACGTCGACTTGGATAAGTTAAGTGAGCTTCGTGTGGCCGAACCAGACCCGAAAGCGATATTCGACAATCGCAGGGACGCGAGTAAAAAGCTGCATTCTTTGCAACAGGAGTTTGTGGGCCAGTCGCAACTTTTACTAACTCATGCGATTTGCGTCGCGCTTTTGCGCCGTGCGCCAGCTCCAACTCAGGCACGGGACCTTTTTCTTAGACTTTGGTCGGAAAAAGGTGCGGTTTTGGCTGGGGACCTGCCCGTTCGGTGGCTAATTTCAAGCGCGACAACCTTCGCGGATCACGGCCAAACTATCGAACAACGGCTCGGAGGGCAAAGCCTAAGCCTTCTTTTCGATCTTATTAAGCTACATGACAGCGAGAGGCGTGTATCCCTGCAACCCTGCGACAAGGCATTCGATATCGGCAGAGAAGAACACGACCAGCTTCCTCTGGCTTTCGATATGCCGGGATACTCGCTGCGTACTGGTGATCTGGACAGAACATTGCTTGCGCGGTTGTGGCGGTATGCTGAAAACGATCCTGTGCTGCGTCCATTGGGTTTCCGAATGTTGAAATTGGTAATGTACGATCCACGCAGCATCTTCGGTCGAATACAGCATTACAAAAACCGAAATAGTATTCTGGATCACGTCAGCGAATTTTAGCAGTTGCTACGACGGAATCCTCGAAAGGCAGAATTAGGCACATTTGTAAGAACGCGGCTGGGCGTGCGGCGACACGGCTTTTGCCTGCAGAAGCCAAGAAACATTTTCCCGGAACCGCCTGAATTGTTGCAAAAAATCCTGTTTTGGCCGCGCCACGGCCAAGTTAAAATGACTTCATTTGACCCTTCCTGACGATTTTGTTATGTCCCGCCCAAGCCGAACCGTGCAAAATGCACGTGGCCATCCGGGCCCGGCACACTCACAGACGCGCGGGCCAGGTATAGTGTCCGCATGAACCGGACATAGATGACAAAATTTAACGAACTGAACCTGAACCCAAAGGTCCTCAAAGCCGTTGAGGAAGCCGGATACGAAACGCCTACACCAATCCAGGAAGGTGCGATTCCGCCCGCACTAGAAGGGAGAGATGTGTTAGGCATCGCACAGACTGGTACAGGAAAAACCGCCAGTTTCACGTTACCGATGATCACGTTGCTGGCTCGTGGAAGAGCACGCGCGCGCATGCCACGTTCGCTTGTGCTTTGTCCGACACGGGAGTTGGCAGCACAAGTAGCCGAAAACTTTGACACCTATTCCAAACATCTTAAACTGACCAAAGCGCTGTTGATTGGCGGTGTTAGCTTTAAGGAACAGGATGCACTGATCGACCGCGGTGTAGACGTTCTTATTGCAACTCCCGGACGTTTACTGGACCACTTTGAACGAGGGAAGCTTCTTCTGACCGGTGTGCAGATCATGGTGGTGGATGAGGCCGACCGTATGCTGGACATGGGGTTCATTCCCGATATCGAGCGCATTTTCTCATTGACTCCTTTCACGCGCCAAACCCTGTTCTTTTCTGCAACCATGGCGTCCGAGATCGAGCGGATTACCGATACTTTTCTTTCTGCCCCCGCCCGGGTCGAGGTTGCGCGTCAGGCAACCGCATCTGAGACTATCGAACAAGGCGTCGTGATGTTTAAAGGCGGCCGTCGGGACCGCGAAGCAAGTGCCAAACGCAAAGTTCTGCGCGCGTTGATCGATGCCGAAGGTGAAAGCTGCACGAACGCAATAATCTTTTGCAACCGCAAAACAGATGTAGATATCTGTGCAAAGTCATTGAAAAAGCACGGATACAATGCTGCTGCCATTCATGGTGATCTGGACCAGTCCCAAAGAATGAAGACATTGGATGGCTTCCGCGACGGTTCATTGCGCCTTCTGGTTGCCTCGGACGTGGCTGCACGAGGGCTGGATATCCCTTCGGTCAGCCATGTCTTCAACTTTGACGTTCCCGGCCATGCCGAAGACTATGTGCACAGGATTGGCCGTACGGGTCGCGCAGGGCGCGAGGGCAAGGCGGTTACAATCTGTTCGAAACGTGATGAAAAGGCACTGGATGCCATCGAAAAGCTGATCCAGAAAGAAATTCCACATATCGACAATCCGGTTAAGATCGAAGAGCCCAAGGAAGACACGCAAAAAACCGAAAAGAAGTCGCGAGCTTCTGACAGCAAAAAGAGCGACCGAAAAAGAGATAAAGAGGCTAAACCACGTGGTAGGCGCGAAGAAAGTGGACCCGCAGTTATCGGAATGGGCGATCACCTGCCAAGTTTTATCGCGCTGAGCTTTGACGAGCGTCGCGCAAGCTAAATTGCCAGCACTAGTGCGAGTATCGATAAACCCAACAATGACATACCCGCGATTTCTCGTTGGGTGACGGTTTCCCGAAAAAACAGAATGGATGCGAGCAGGCTGAAGATCAGTTCGATCTGCCCAAGCGCCTTGACGTAAGCCGCGTTTTGAAGCGTGAACGCCAGAAACCAGCAAAATGACCCAGCTAAGCTGGTCAGTCCCACGAAGACTCCAGTTCTTCGGGTTTGCCAAACAGCATGCAATTCGGCCCGATCGCGCCACAGCATCCACAATGCCATGCTTATAAACTGAAAGGTCACGACAACGGCAAGAGTGACCAGAGCGCGAAACCAAGCATCAATTTCCCCTAGCTCCAGCGAGGCGCCGCGATAACTGACCGATGAAAAGGCAAACAAAACCCCCGAACCCAGACCGAGTCGCGAGGCGCGGTTTGTAAGGTTCCTCCACCAAACCAAATCGCCGCCCGGTGATTTCGACAGTAGCAAAACTGCCAAAAGGCCAAGCAATATTGCCAACAGCGCTGCTGCTGAAACCTCATCCCCAAGAACGAAAAATCCGACAATTGCCGTCTGGATGACTTCGGTCTTCTTGAAAGTGATGCCAACAACAAAGTTACGTTGTTTGAACAAAGCCACGACACAGATCGTCGCCAGAATTTGCGTTGTCCCACCTATTACTGCAAAGAGCCAAAACCTCGTATTGAGAGCAGGTATGCTATGATCGGTCGCCAGCAAAGCAATACCCAATGCCAAAACGACGACGGGCATGGAATAGGCAAATCGGGCAAAAGTCGCACCTGCGGCTGACAGTTTCACGCTGCTCAGAGATTTCTGCAGCATGAAGCGCACAGTCTGGAATATTGCTGCAGCGATTGTGACGGGAATCCATAAGCTCATGGAGACCCTTTTGTCCTCAAATCAATGCTTTGGCCAGAGAGGATGCGACACAGGATCTTTTGTCCGCAAAAAGTATTCGCAAAAAATTTGCCCGTATGAACGGTAGACATACGCCTCGTTACAAGCCAGATACCTTTCTTTGCCTGTTTGGTACAACGCAGGCAACCGGTACCACGGAGCGGACGGATTCATATGATGAACGACGTGTAAATTATTGTTCAAAAACAAAAAAGCAAGAAACCCTCTATCCTCGACGATGACTGTTCTTGCACGGGACTTCTCATGTGCGCGGTGTTCTAGAAACGTCCGGATTTTTACCAATCCAAGGCCGAGATAAGCCGCTAAGACAAAGGTCCAAACTGGCATCGATGAATACGCCACGATCGATAGCACTATGACTACGCCCGGAATATGCAAGGCCCAAGCCAACAGAACTGCACGATCCCCGTTTAAAAACCCTTTCCATTCTTCGCGTAAAAAAGCCGATTGTCCGATCGCAGGGCCAAGAGTAATGCGCCCTAACAGAGTATTGTTTATCTTGAACAATCGCTGTTGCCATTGGGACAAGGAAGCCCAGACTTTTGGATCAAGATAGTTCGACTCTGGGTCGTCATATGGATCAGTCAGATTTGCATCTTGGTGATGAGCCAAGTGCAGGTCACGGAAACGGTTGAATGGGACGAATAATGTCAGCGGCAGAGCCATCAGCGTCTCATTCATCCACTTGGCTCGAAATGGATGTCCGTGCAGTGCCTCGTGTGTCAGTGAAGAATGCATAGCCGCCACTAATCCCATCGTCGGGACCGCCAGCAAAAGAGACCAATCTGCCAGCCAAAACACGACTGCCAGCCAAGACAAATAACATGCAACTATTAGGACGAATGTGCCCCACTCTGGCGATTTTGGAGTCGAAGATTCAACCATTGCGCCCCCACGATATGTTCGCCCAGACGCGTTCATAGAACACATACATTGTCAGCCCAACGGCCGTATTTACCACGGCAACAGCGCCCCCAACGGCGGCTGAACCCGTGGCGATCAAGCCGACAATGGTCATGACCACCAATCCCATCGCATTCCAAACGATTGCTTTCACGACCGATCTTCGTCGCGTTTCCATTCCGGACCCCATTATTGTTTTGTTAATTAAAACGTTACATATCGCCCTAGAAATTGAATATTCTGAATATGATTAACATAACTAATCAAATGTGATATTTATCTGCGAATGACGGAAAAAGTGGACAAACGCGATCGTGCTGCGCAGTTTCGCCTGCGGCTGGCTCGGGCCATGGAGAATCGACATGTCAGCCAAAGCGCTCTGGCCCGCAGCATCGCTGTGGATCGGTCCACCGTTTCGCAACTACTTACTGACTCTGGCGCTCGGTTACCAAATGCTCACGTGGTGGGGTCCTGCGCGTCAGCCTTAGGAGTCTCGGCAGATTGGCTGCTTAGCTTGTCCGACCGACCGGAAAGTGCCGCTGAATTACTGGCAAGTTCATTAACGCTGACCAAGGCCCCGCGAGCGCTTGTCGACGAACGGATTTTCGAGTGGCACCGCGAGGCCGCGGGATACAAAGTCAGGTATGTACCCGCAAACATGCCTGATATGCTCAAAACGCGTGCGGTTTTGGAGTGGGAATATGCGCCTCATTTAGGCCGTACAGCGGATCAGGCGATCGGAGCTTCCGCCGACAGATTGGAGTGGATGCGCAGCGCTCAGTCAGACTATGAAATCGCCATGCCTTTGTATGAAATTCATAGCTTGGTGCATGCCACAGGTTATTATGAAGGGTTGTCACTCGATAACCGGCTGGATCAAATTGATCACATGCTGGAACTTTGCGAACAACTTTATCCGCGACTGCGCGTCTATCTCTTTGACGCCAAACGTCTCTATTCAGCACCCATGACGATCTTTGGCCCGATGTTATGCGCGTTTTACACCGGCGGTCATTACATGGCCTTTCGCGATCGCAACAGGATCGAGGTTTTTACCCATCATTTTGATACGTTAGTGCGTGAAGCTGATATGACTGCCAGGGACTTCCCAGCCCACCTCAGGCGGCTGCGCCAGAAGATATTTACCGAAGCAAAACCCAAATGATGCGATCCTTTCACACCTGTAGTATAATCGCCATGCGTGAACATTCGGGTATTCCGCCCAAGTAACGGAGGATGACAGAAATGGACGCACTCAAAACCGCCGAATATGCGCGAGCATTGTATTCAGC
>NZ_JBXWSJ010000045.1:0-34550 GCF_059613365.1 Ruegeria sp. BHSA163 | reverse complement strand
TTGCGCGCCGCATTTTATCGCGGGGGAACTTCCAAGGCCGTGGTTTTCAACGGTGCGGACCTGCCACATGATCCTGCGCTCTGCGATCGCATTTTCTTGCATGTTTTGGGCAGTCCGGACCCTTACGGTCGACAGCTTGATGGCATGGGCGGCGGCCTGTCTTCACTATCTAAAGTCGTAATTGTAAGCCCATCGCAACGCGAAGATGCGGATGTTGATTACACTTTCGTCCAAGTCGCCGTGAACGAGGCCGTGACCGATTATGGTTCGGCCTGCGGGAACATGTCGTCCTGCGTCGGCCCGTTTGCGCTGACTGAAGGCATGATAAAGGTCAGCGCCGATCAGAAAGAAGCACTGGTTAGAATTTACAGCACCAACACGCAAAGCATATATCATGCTCGCTTTCCGGTTCGCGATGGACAACCTGTTGAGCAAGGCGATTTTGTTATCCCCGGCGTGTCAGGATCAGGCGCAAAGGTCACATTGGATTTCCTGGCGCCGGGTGGTTCCAGCACAGGAAAGATTTTACCAACCGGTAACGTTCTGGACGTTTTAGAAGTTGAAGGAATTGGTTCGCTCGAAGCAACGATGGTAGATGCCACGAACCCCGTTGTATTCTGCCGGGCTTCTGATCTGGGCAGGACTGCGACTGAACTTCCGCAACGCTTGGACGACGATACAGAGTTTATGGGCCTGATCGAGCGTGTCCGTTCTGCAGGCGCTGTGGCGATGGGCATGGCAACCTCGTACCAAACCGTAAAACAGTCAAATCCAAAGGTTGCCATTATTGGTGCTGCGCGGGAGTTTTCGGCTTTGGACAGCAGCTCCCATGCACCAAACACTCATGATCTGAACGTTCGGCTGGTTTCGATGGGCAACTTTCATCGTGCTATTACATTGACCGGGGCGATGTGCACCGCCGTCGCGGCTCAAATACCAGGCACTTTGGTTGAGAAGTTGGCGCAGCCGAAAAGCAATGAGCTTCGAATAGGCACGCCTTCTGGAGTAGTTCCGACAACCGCAGATGTACAACACGGCGTTTCTGGGCCAATAGCGATTTCTGCAGGCACATTTCGAACACAGAGGCGGATCATGGAAGGCGCAGTTCTGTTTCCATCAGAGATGTTGGAGGCGTGATTTGACTTTCGCACTAAAAAGCTATCCCACCACTGATCTTAGCGACGCAAACCCCGGCAAAGCGCGGCAAGTTTTACTGCCATTTTGTGATTTTGGTGGGAAACGGATGTTTGCCGGGCGCATTCGTACCGCTGTGACCCTAGAGGACACCAAGCTGATTCAGGAAGAACTCTTTACTTCTCAAGGAAATGGAGGTGTTATCGTACTGGACGGCGGAGGATCTCTGTGCACTGCCATGTTGGGGGATAGAATGGCCGAAAGGCTAATCGCAAATGGTTGGGCGGGTATCGTCATCAACGGCGCTGTCCGGGATAGCAGGCAACTCGCCCAGCTCGACTTAGGGATAAAGGCGTTGGGCACAACGCCCGTGAAGTCAGGCAAAACAGGTATCGGTGCGCTGGACTTGCCGGTGGCCTTTGGAAACGCTCTTTTTGAACCGGGAAATTGCATTTACTGCGATGAGGATGGAGTGCTGATCGCAGACGAACCGCTCAATCTTTGAGCAAGAAAACAAGCCCTTGGGAGGTATTAATGGCTTATTTCAATTTTACGCGCCGTGCATTCGCGGCAGCCGCTGTTGCCGCGGTTTCACTAGGCAGCCCAGCCTTGGCAGATGGCCATCAGGTTGTTGAAAGCATCCACTTTCTGATCCCCGGTGGAGCCGGCGGCGGATGGGATGGAACCGCACGGGGAACCGGCGAAGCGTTGACCAAAGCTGGTCTGGTTGGGTCGGCAAGCTACGAAAACATGTCAGGTGGCGGCGGTGGAAAAGCCATCGGGTATCTAATCGAAAACGCTGCCAGCAACCATGGTACGCTGATGGTGAATTCCACGCCTATCGTGATCCGCTCGCTGACCGGTGTGTTCCCCCAAAGCTTTCGTGATTTGACTTTGGTTGCTGGAACTATCGGTGATTATGCAGCGCTTGTTGTTCCCGCAGACAGCGATATTCAAGACGTCAACGGCCTGATCGAAGCATTTAATGCTGACCCCGCAAATGTCGCCGTTGGCGGCGGCTCGGTCCCAGGCGGAATGGACCATCTTGTCGCTGCAATGGTCTTTCAGGCAGCCGGAGCCGATCCGGTCGCAATGAAATACGTACCTTATGATGGCGGCGGCGCGACGATGGCTGGCCTGCTCTCGGGTGAGGTTCAGGCAGTTTCCACCGGGTTTTCAGAGGCGGTCGAACTGGCCAAGGCCGGTGAAGTCCGCATTATCGGCGTGACTTCTTCGGACCGCGTGGATGCTTATCCCGACGCTCCGACCATGGTTGAACAAGGTAACGACACCACATTTGTCAACTGGCGCGGATTCTTTGCGGCACCAGGCCTTCCGGCAGAACAACTTGCCGCCTATCAGGAAGCTATTGCCAAAATGTACGAAACACCAGAATGGGAAGAGGTTCGCGCACGCAACGGATGGGTGAACATCCACAACCCCGGCGACGATTTCCAGACCTTCCTTGAAAATCAGGAACAGGTCATCGGCGATTTGATGCGTAAGCTTGGGTTCCTGTGATCCGCAACACGTAGTCGAAAAAAATGTGCGCGCCCGGTCTTTTCGGGCGCGTAACGAAAAAAACGAGGGAGGGGAAGATGGCTATTGATCGCTGGATAGCGCTTGTCATCTTGATGCTATGTTTTGCATATGGCTATGCGGCCTATTTCACTATGGACGGGCTTCTGCCACCGATTATGAAACAACGTCCAATCTGGCCATCAACTTTCCCAAAGGTACTTGCCGCTGGCGGTATCATACTGTCGTTAAGCATTCTTCTTGGGTTTGAAAAAGCCCCCAAAAAGGAAGATGCGGCCGATATCAACTTGTCACGGCTGGGCGAATACAAGGTCGGTCAGGCCCTGATGCTGTTGGGTTTGATGGTTGCTTACGCATTTTTACTGAGGCCACTTGGTTTTCTGGCGGCGACATTCCTGTTTCTGGCCTGCGGAAGCTTCATTTTAGGCGAACGACGCTTTGTTCTGATGGCGGTCGTTGCGGCGATTGCTGCGGGCAGCATATGGTATCTGGTTGATGCCGTTTTGGGTATCTTCCTGAGCCCGCTGCCTTCTTTCATGAACGGAGGCTGAAATGCTCGAAGGACTAATGACGGGCCTTTCAACGGCTTTCACATTTACGAATATCCTCATGGTGATCGGCGGGTGCCTGATTGGAACATTCATCGGGATGCTGCCCGGGTTGGGCCCCATGTCGATCATTGCCATCATGATTCCGGTCGCCATTACAATCGGCGATCCGTCAGCTGCCTTGATCTTGCTGGCAGGCGTCTACTATGGCGCAGTATTTGGAGGATCAACTTCGTCCATTCTGATTAATGCCCCGGGCGTGGCGTCAACTGTCGCGACGAGTTTTGACGGTTACCCGATGACGCGACAAGGAAAGGCGGGCAAAGCGCTTACCGTTGCCGCGATCTCAAGTTTTGCCGGGGGAACAATCGGTGCCGTTCTCTTAATGATTTTTGCCCCAGCCCTTGCTTCCGTCGCACTGCTGTTTCACTCCTCAGAGTATTTCGCCCTCATGGTGGTTGGCTTATCCGCAATCGCTGCCTTTGCAGGCACCGGACAGGTCAGCAAAGCTCTTTTGATGACATTTGTAGGCCTAATCATGGCTACTGTCGGCGAAGGCGTTTTGTTCAATGCACCACGTTTCACAATGGGCATAATGGATCTTCAATCAGGCTTTGGCTTTATCACCCTTGCAATGGCGATGTTTGCGCTGCCAGAGGCTATCTATCTCGTGCTCGATCCTAACCGTTCCAAGACGGGCGACGGGGAGAATGCGGGCGAGATCAAGGATCTGCGCATCACCCGCGACGAAGCCCGCAGGATCACACCGGTCATCGGACGACAGTCTATCCAAGGGTTCTTTATAGGGGTGCTACCCGGAGCGGGTGCCACTATCGCGTCGTTCCTTGGTTATGCCGTCGAACGCAACATAGCATCCAAAGAGGAACAAGAGCAATTTGGTAAAGGCTCCGTCAAAGGCATCGCCGCACCTGAAAGCGCCAACAACGCGGCTTGTACTGGTTCCTTCGTTCCACTGCTGACACTGGGTATCCCCGGATCAGGAACAACCGCGATCCTGCTTGGTGCCCTTATCGCGCTGAACGTGTCTCCGGGCCCGCGTCTTATGGTGGATGAGCCCCAGATTTTCTGGGCGGTCATAATCTCGATGTATCTTGGGAACTTGGTTCTTTTGATCCTGAATCTGCCACTTATTCCCTATATCGCCAAAATTCTGGCCGTTCCGCGTAACTTCCTAATTCCGTTCATTTTGTTTTTCACACTGATGGGTGCGTATATCGGCCAAAACAACGCGACGGAACTGCTTATACTTGTTGGTTTCGGAGTATGTGCAACGCTATTGCGATTTGCAGATTACCCGCTTGCTCCGTTGCTGATTGGGTTCATTTTGGGGCCGCTGTTAGAGAACAACTTTTCTCGAGCCATGCAGCTTTACGATGGAATGAGCTTTATCTGGGAACGCCCGATGACACTGGGTTTGCTGGCGCTTGCGGTGATACTTGTTGTTCTGCCCAGTTATCGTCAACGTCGCGCACGTGCGCGCGCCGAGGGCGTGGCTGATGGTGATTGATAGCCGGAATCAAGCGGAAGTCACCAAACTGGTCTGAACTATTGCAGGCGTGGGCGGACCGGCCAAACTTCGGCACGCGCCCCAAATCGGTAGGCTTACTTGGGCTGGCGCCTGTCCCGCTCACACTTTAGGTGCCAAATCGACTAGAGGACTTCTATGGCGCATCCACTTTCCGGCATCCGTGTTTTGGACCTGACAAACGTGTTGGCTGGTCCGTTTTGCTGTCACCATCTGGCGCATCTCGGTGCTGAAGTGATCAAGGTCGAAGCAGTGGGGCGCGGCGATCTTGCGCGTCAACTCGGTGCTGATCCAACCCTAAACGCAAGTAGCATGGGAGTTTCATTTCTGGCGCAAAACGCTGGGAAAAAATCTGTCACAATCAACTTAAAGCATCCTCAAGGGAAAGAGTTGTTTCTGAAACTTGTGGAAACTGCCGACGTCGTCGTTGAAAACTTTAGACCCGGTGTGATGAACCGTCTTGAACTTGGGTATGACGTTCTGAAATCCATCAACCCGCAGCTGATCTACTGCGCTATTTCCGGGTTCGGGCAGGATGGACCTTGGGTGCATCGTCCGGCGTATGATCAGATCATACAAGGTGCTGCTGGCGTTATGTCTATTACCGGTGACGACGAAAGCGCGCCATTGCGTGTTGGGTTTCCCGTTGCCGACACCGTGGGTGGATTGACTGCCGCATTTGCCATTTCCACGGCGCTAAACAGCAGACCTCGTGGGACATTCATAGACGTATCAATGTTGGAGTCTGTATTGGCTACCATGGGTTGGGTTATTTCCAATTATCTGATCGCGGGGGTTGAACCGTCGGCGAATGGTAACGAAAATGTAACTTCCGCACCTTCAGGCACGTTTCAGGCTAGTGCCGGATTAATCAACATCGCCGCAAACAAGGATGAACAGTGGGTCGCCCTAACCGATCACCTTGGGCTGGCCGATTTACGGCAACGCCCCGAATATGCGACCCGAGAGGACCGAAAGAAAAACCGGTTTCAGTTGAAAACCGAACTGGAAAAAGTATTGAAACGCCGCCCAGCGCGAGACTGGGCAAAGGAATTGAACCGGATCGGGGTGCCATCCGGCGCCGTTTTGACTGTCCCGGAAGTATTGGAGATGCCTCAAGTCGCAGACCGAGGCTTCCTACGTGAATTCGAAAATGTTCCAGGCGTAGACCGCAATATTGAAGTCGTTACAACAGGTTTCAAACTGGATGGCCGCCCGCTCACGGTCGAAACTCCGCCGCCGATCCTCGGCAAGCATAACAGTGAAATTTGGGAGGAGCTTGGACTCACACAAAACGATTTGGTCGAACTTCAAAAGGATGGGGTTATATGAAACAAGACGGCAGCGATGTATCGGATTGGTGGACAACCGAGATTATTGACATGGCACCGGGCCAAATCCGGATTCGCGGTCATGACATTCAGGATCTGATCGGAGAACTTTCTTTCCCCAAAATGATCTGGTTGATGACCCGAGGAGAAATTCCGACCGACGAACAGGCAAAGCTTCTTGAAAGCGCATTAGTGGCCGCGGTTGATCACGGTCCGCAAGCCCCTTCTATTGCAGCAGCTCGGATGGCTGTAACTTGCGGTCTTGGTTTGAATGGTGCGATGGCGTCCGCTGTTAACATGTTGGATGATGTCCATGGTGGTGCAGGTGAACAGGCTGTGGAGTTTTATGGGCTGGTCGATGCGCGAGTTCAAAACGGTCAGGAGTTGGACTCAGCAGTCAAGCAAACAATCGATGTCTGGCAGACGGAGCGAACGAAGTTTATTCCGGGTTTCGGCCATCGATTTCATAAACCAGTTGACCCGCGTGCGCCCCGGCTGCTGGAACTCGTCGATAGCTCAGCGAAGGCTGGGGTGATTGGCGGACAGTACGCCGATTACGGACGTTTGATTGAAAAGTCTCTGCTTGCGCGGTTTGGTAATCCTGTGCCGATGAATATCGACGGGGCGACTGCTGTAATATATGCGGAACTTGGGTTCTCAGGACCCTTGGCGCGCGGCCTTTTTTGCATTTCACGTTCCGTCGGGTTTGTTGCTCATTCCTGGGAGCAGATGAACCAGGGTGGTCGAAACAAAGGGCCTACCCCGCCAAGCTATCGCTGGGCATATCGGGGCCCAAATCCGATTTCAGTCGACAAGTAATTGCTTTCTGTGAAATTGCTTCGGTTAGCTCTGATCGGTCACTCGCGCGCAAACTATTTTAACGTTGTTGAAGCCTCAGGCAGCCGCATTGTATTCGGAAATAGCCTCGATAACGGCAGAGCGTTGTTGCCTCGCACCGGTCTGAAGATATTCCATGGCATTCAACGCGGCCTCGTGCGCTTCGATCGAAGAACCGGCGACGCAATCTTCGACGACACGGCAGAAATAATCTGATTGGTGCGCATCGACGAATGTGTAATGAACGCATACATCAGTCAGCCCACCACACAAGATCAAAGTATTCACCTGAAGCCCTCGAAGAAGAATTTCAAAATCCGTTCCAAAAAAGGCAGAGTATCGGCGTTTCGGAACAATATAGTCCCCATCCAGAAATCCCATTTCCTCTTTGGCTATCTCTGTTCGCGGGTCTCCATCCAGACAGTGGATGCCCTCGCTACCGTCCAGTTCACGACCAAAATCGACAAAATCGGGGCGATGTACTTCCTGAATGAATATTACTGGCACGTCTCTTTCATGTGCTGAATCTATCAAATCTTTCGCTGCAATCATGCGTTCTTTGTAACCAGGCATGTTGTCGATCGACCTAACTGCGCTGTTGTCTATGAAAGTACTTTTTTGAATATCGATCACAACCAGTGCTGGTTTGCCTTCAATCAGTTGTCGATCAGGTACGCTTGTGTTTGCCAATGTCTTTTACTCCTTTCGATGAATTGCGCATCAACCCGGGGAACTCTTGCCGCTTTCCCGAAATGGTGCCAAAGCGCTCTGAATTACAAAAGGTTCGATGCTTGTTGCTTGCCAAGAAATCCAAACGCCAAGATTTCGTAGCGCAGGTTCATGGTACAAGATTTTTTTCGTCCAAAGGCAAACCAGCGGTTATATGGGTAAGTCAAGTCGTGGTTTCCAAAATGGACGAAACAACTCGATTTTCGGGCAGCGATTCATGACAACTTTCAAACCCGCATCTTTGGCTAATTGCGCTGCATCATCATCGTAAACGCCAATTTGCCCCCACAGAACCTTGGCCCCTATTTCGATGGCCTGCTCCGCAATTTGATAAAGCTCTTCTTTCGGGCGAAAAACTTCAACCATGTCCACCGGGCGATCGATTTCCTGTAACGAATGCGCGACGGGAATACCGCGGATTTCAGCCAGTTTTGGGTTTGGATTGACCGGAATCATATCGTATCCGGTTTCGTGCAACACCCGAAGTACGCCGTAGCTGAACTTGGTCTTATCTCCGCTTGCACCTACCATAGCGATGGTTTTAACGGATCTTAAAATATCGGCGATATAGCCAGGTTCATAGTTATAGATGTGATCTATATTTGCGTCCGGCACGTCAGATTTCCTTCGGCTTGGCGATGTCCGCCTTAAGTTCATGAGGTTTCAAAGGATCAAGAAAAGGATTGCGATAAAGCCGGTCATGGCTTTCAACTCCAATTTCAATCGTCAAATCTGATTTAGGTCTCGCCACGCACAAAATGATATAGCCATCATTGATTTGACGATTGTTCAGAGCAACTTGCCTTCTCTGATCCACCTTGCCTTGTGTCAGCTTTGCGGCGCACGTGATACAGCCCCCGTATTTGCAACCGTATGGCAGATCCACACCCTGATCCCGAAGGCTATCCAACAGCGCGCGCCGTGCATCGACGCTAACTGTTCTGCCATCACGATTAGCCAATGTAACAGTGTAAGTCTTCATAGCCAGATATCACTTGTGCAATCCCCACCGGGATAGCGAGCCTCGTGACATCTGGAAGGGCCATTCGGCTCTTGACCAAAATCGACAATGAAATCCGGGTTTATGGTCATTCCGCCATTTACCGGATCGCAGTCGATTTGAACCATCACACCACCTTTTTCACGAATTTCCGGGTAGAATTGGTTATCCCAGGTAGAAAAGAGCGATGTGGTGACATAAAGACGTCGCCCATCAAGGCTAAGTTGGAACATTTGCGGCCCGCCAGCGACTTCCACTCCGTTTACATCAGGGGCCTTACCCAAGAGACCACCCATAAAAACTTGGCCGGTCAAAATGGGTTTGTGCGGATCGCTTATGTCGTACTGGCGCATGTCGCCGTGCAACCAGTTGTTCAAATATAGGTATTTGTCGTCCATAGACACCAAGATGGCCGACATCACGCCGGGCACGGGAATTGGCCATTCGGGATGGGGTTCATTTTCAACGTCGATGATCTTTTCCCATTCCCACTTTCCTGTCTCCGACTTCCAGAAATGAATCACATTGGCTGAAAGAGCTGCACCGCAGAACCCGTGTGTGCTATCAGGATTGTGATGAAACTTAACCTCCAACGGTATCAATCCATCCTCGCCCAGATACATCGTCTCGACCGGCACGCGCTTTTCGAAGTCCCACAGGTGCAACCGACGCCCATATTTCAGGTGACCGACTTCTTCGAGATCAAAGCCCGGCATGAAGGTGTTCGGCGCAGCCCACTCGGAACTGACCATTACATTGTGCCGAGGCTGATACCAGAAATCATACCCAAACGGGATATCTCCCATCGAGTTTTCCCATCGGCCAACTATCTCAAAATCCTTGTTCAGATGAAGATAACCGCCAGGTGCCTCTCCTTTAGCATCGCCTAACATCGATATGATGATTTCACTGCCTAAACAGTGTACTGTGTGCGGTCCTGAAAGGTTTGTTTTTGACTTAATCTCGGCGCCATCAATTACCTTGTGTAGACGCGGCGCGCGGGGATCAGTTGCAGTATCCACAACATGTATGTTGTTGGATCGGACACCGGGTAGCAGCAAGTATTTCCGGGACATTGAACTGTCATCGAAACATGAAGAACATGCGTTCCACCCCATGTGGTGCAACTCATCACCAATACCCGGCATATCAAGTCGATGAATGACGCGGCTGTACGTTGGGCTGTCAGGATCCACGTCGATAGTCGCCAGGTAGTCTGGTTTTTGAATCCCCGTCCCTGTGTATATCGCAATGGTATAAAGCAGCTTCTCACGCGGCGCTTTGATGGCTTCCTGAGGAGAAGCATAACCCGGGCCACAACACTCCATGCTTACACCTCCATCCGGTCCGCTATTTCAACTACCCGGTACATATCACGCAAAACAGGTTTCTCTATTAACTTACCATCTATCACAACAAGACCTGTGTCGGCCTCTTCAAATTTCGCAATGATCCGGCGTGCACGCGAGATTTGGTGGTCACTCGGGGTGAACACTTCGTTTAAGGCGGCAATCTGCTTTGGGTGCACTGACCCTTTGCCTGAAAATCCCAAATCTCTTACTTTCTCTGCTTCTTTGCGCATTCCGTCAGGATCGTCCAAATCCAGGAAAGGTACATCAATAGCATCCAAACCGGCCGCAGCCGATGCGTGCACGACGCGGGAGCGGGCGTAGATCAATGACTCGAAGGTATTTTTGCATCGCAGTTCTGCCGCCATATCGACTCCACCGAAAAACATCGCGTCAATTCGACCGGAACATCGGGCAATCTCAATTGCGGCCTCAAGTCCTTCGTTTGTTTCAATAATTAGTAGATAAAGCTCCAATCCGGATCAATTTGATAGTCAACCCGCGGCGAATCGCAATCAATTGCCTCCTTTGCGCCCATCCATATCCACACAAACGCGCCTGCTTCCCGCTCCTCAAACGCCGGGATTTGCGCGGTTTTTGGCATCATTGTCTGTGTCGGTGACTTGGTGCAGTACCCACCTGCGTTGAACTCCATCCCGTGGGAGGGACAGATGATCTTGTCACCGTCAACATGCCCCTCGGAAAGCGGAGCCCAGCGGTGCGGACGTCGATCATAGAGCGCGGCTGGCGTGCTGTCTTCTAGTCTGTAAGGAACAATGGGTGTTTCAAGCAACCAACGTGCCAGAAGCTATGTAGTAACCTCATCCCGGCACGCAGCCACCCACCACATGTTACGAGGATAATTGTCTTCCAGCATTCCGTTGGGAATGCGCTGACCACTCTTTCTAACCGCTGTGCCTTCACGATCTTGATCCATCGCTAGCATCTCGTTGAACTTGGTGGTCTCATCGGACTTCATCTCATAGCTGTGTTCTGCATCCGGAAATTCGCCTGAGCGGACCTCTTTGGCGAATGCTTCAAACGCTTTGGTCGCGATGTCTGCCATACTTGCGTAACGCTTTGCGAACTTTCGCTTTAAAGTGTCAAAAGCGACCAACAAGTCGTAACCAAAAAAAAACTGGCAGGTTCCAGCGGCTTCGGCCCCTATGGAAAACGTAAAGATGGAAACTGCTTCGTCGACCGCTTTGCCGACCTCGTAAGGCAAGGCCTTTGTCTCTGGCCCGATGACGCCAGCAGCCTCAATCGCGCGAGCATCTTCGATGACTTCCATCGCTAACTCGGCCGTTCGACCCTGCATTTTGAAACCACCCATCAAATTTACCTCATGGGGGAGAAGGCCGACATGGCTCATCACGGGTGGCCCTGCATCTGCTGCAGCTTGATAATTGCGACCCCCTCGCGACCCAGTTGCAATTTAACAGCCTCGGCGCAGCCTACTTTTATAAGGCGGGTTGCGTTTAGAACCGCCAGTTCTGGCGTGGCGTAAGAACCAAAAGGCATTGAGACAAGACAGAATGTGTTTGGCGCTCCGCGCCCTTAAGTACGCGCGAAACAGACACGAGTTATGCCAAGGCGGAAATGGTCACGACAAGCCGCTGGAAATTTTTGGGCAGTCTTTTCTATCCAAGGCAACTTCCGCCTACTTACTCCCAGGACTAAATCACTTCTGACAGGCTCAACTTCGAAACACAAAACGGTGGTTCCAGACCAACAAAGCCCACTACACGATTGGCGGTTGGCCTATTAAACTGCCCAGTTTCAGAACACCTGTACCAGTCCGCGCACTCCATCCAGTTTGGGCAACTTGGCGTGATGAATTTCGTATAGCTGCCCGCAGTTCTGCCGGCGAAACCGCTGTAGTACCCCAACCCTGACGAAGCGCAGCAATGCATCCGGCTGTTAGCGCAGAAGCTGCTGATGTTCCACCACTACGCAAGAAATGATCGTGATCCTCGGTAAACCAACTTGGAACACAAAAATCCGGTTTTTCCACCGTACCATTGCCTATTTGGAAGTCCTCAGGACCAGGACCTTGGGAAGATGCGCCGATCCATGCACCGTCAGCTCTTACTGCTCCGACCGAAGTGACCTCGGGCAGGCCGTTGGCGCCAAAGATGCTATTACCGGGCCCGGCGTCATAACCAGTCGCTCTTGGGTCCGCGCAAAACTGGCCATTGTTACCTGCTGCAAAAACTACGTCGTGCTTTTCGGCTATACTGGCAATCATCAAATTCAAAAAGTGATCTCTATTGTTGGTATAGCTTCCCCAAAGCCCTTCGGCGAACCGATCGACCACCCCCCAAGCATTCAAAAGGACCCAAGGTCCCTGTTTGCTTAGATAAAGCGCTTTGATAAACGCGAATGCAAAAAGCGCATGCAAAGCGAAGTATCCAACATCTGTTATTCTTTCTGGAATAAGGGGAATATCACGTATTTCCGCCTTCGGCGCGATTTTTACCAATGAACGCAAGAGCATGGAGCCATGCCGCTGTTCAAGTGAAGTGTATGGCCACTTACCTTCGCCGGGGATTTTAACCTTACCATCGACGATCCATCCCATGCCACCGCCATAAATACCGTTTAGGGATCCCAAATAGTCCTTATTAAATCCCTGATCGATAACCAAGATTTTCACATCACGACCAAATAACTCATTGTCGACCAGTGCTTCGGATTCAATGAGCTGATGCGCTCGTCGGCGAGTGGCGTAGCTGTAACCGCGCCCTGAACCCGCACACCAATGCTGCCCTTGCGGAGCAAGGTTCATAGAGTACGGGGTGACGTCCACGCCGGCAACTCGGGCAGCCCCAGGATTTCCGTTGGCGGTAGCCTTTTGCAGCATCTGGTCAAGAAGGTTCCGCGCTTTGGTCTTGTCTGGCAAAAGCAAAGGAATCCCGTATCCCAGGTTTTCAACAGATCCACTAGAATCCACTGATCCGTCGCGATTGTATGCTCTCCAAGGGTTGTTGCTCGGTCCGGGGGGAATGATGAATCCTGGCACCCCAAAATCGACGATCAAGTTGTTCAGATCTTGTCCGCAGATAGCCAGGTTGCTGGTAAGTGCATCCTTGCTTAGGTCAAACAAAAAAAGTTTCTCTGCCATTTCGCGTCCTCAATCCTGAGTATGACGCCCCCCCCAAGACCGCGGCATTCAAAGCCATAAGCTCACTGACAGCGGTCAGATGCGGGTTTCGGGCCAGCTATGTTCCTTTGTCTTTTAATTAACTTTTACAACGAATCGACGCATAATGCACCACAGAGGGTATTTGATCATGCGTGTTGATTATTACACGAGTAAACCATCCCCGCCACGATCGAGCTCTCAAAGCTCGATTATTGAGGGCGGTGGCGGTTTAGGATCATCTGTGCCGGGCAATGGTGGATCAGACGTATCTGCAGACGTGATTTCTGGTGAAAAGTGGCTGGCTGACGAAGCTGAGCGTCAATTGCTGTGCGTGAGCTTTGTTGACGTGGTCGGATTCTCGGCCTTGATGCGCAAGGACGAGGAAAGCACATTTTTCAGGTGGGTCGACATGCGGCAAGAACTCGTGATGCCGCTTTTGAAAGAATTTGGAGGCAGCCTTGTCAAGTCGACCGGAGACGGGATCCTTGCCACATTCGATAACCCCGAGGCAGCCGTGCGTTGGGGGCAGGAATTACAGATCCAGGCGCGACAACGACGTCAGGGGTTGGCTCTTAGGATTTCGCTAAATTACTGCCGGGTATTGCGAGACGGCCAAGATCTGCTGGGCGACGGTGTTAACGTGGCAGCAAGACTGCAGGAACATGTGGCCGCTGGTGGGATAATTCTAACGCAATCTGTTCAAGACAACATCTCACACCTTAGCGAGATTCAAACGCGTCCTGTTGGCGAGCTGGAGCTGCGTAAAATGGGCGTCAAAGTCGCAGCCTTTGAACTCACGACTGATGGGCGGCACATGGTTGCCGAAGAACGCCAGTCTGGGCTGCCTTCAATTGCGGTGCTACCCTTTACCAATATCAGCGGCAAACAAGAGGATGAATACTTCGCCTGGGGCATTGTCGAGGACATAGTTGCCCAACTTTCCCAGCATCATGACCTTACAGTGATTGCCAGATCGTCGACCCTTTCATTCGCCCGACAAGCTGTAGATCCGCAGGTGGTTGGACGAACGCTTGGAGTTCGTTACCTGATCATGGGCATGCTGCGTCGTCGGGACGGAAGGGTGCGCGTTTCCACAGAGCTTTTGGATACAGAGAACGGCCAGATACTGGCTGCATTGAAGCGGGATTTTGACGAAATTGACACCTTCGGCGTACAGGATGAAATCGTCGAAACGACACTGATCAACCTTTTGCCTAAAATGCTTCAGGCCGAGCGCAGACGCACGATGCGAAAACGTCTGGCTTCGTTTTCGGCTTATGACATGTACCTGAAAGCACTGGACACTATTGGCAGCCTCGAATTCGAAACTTTCGAACAAGCAGGTGCCTTGTTAGAACGCGCGATTGAGGCGGACCCTGAGTTCCCTTCACCGTTGGCTTGGGCCGCGCGTTGGCACAGTTTGAAAGTCGGACAAGGTTGGTCCACTGATCCCAAAGGAGATTCCCGCAAGGCAGCTGATTTGGCGGCACGCGCCATTCGACTTGACCGTCAAAATGCACTTGCTCTGGCGACCTATGGGCATGTTCAATCATACATGTTCGGGGATTTTGAAACGGCGATCGATTATTTGGATCGCGCGCGCGAAGCAAACCCCAGCAGTTCAATAGCTTGGTTGTTGTCCAGCGTAACATTGTCCAGCATTGGCCGTAACGACGACGCAATCAAAGCAGCGGAGCGAGCATTAAGACTTTCGCCATTCGATCAAAGATTATTCGTTTATTACGCTTTTCTAGGCACGGTCTACTACGATGCCGGGGAATACGAAAAGGCCATTTCCTGGCTTCAACGGGGTTTGGCGGAAAACCCGCGTTACACCAGCGCTCTTAGAACGCTTGTGGTTGCCCAAGTTGCGGCTGGAAAAGCGGGAGAGGCGCAAAAGAGCGCGGCGGACTTGATGAAGTTAGAGCCTGCCTTTTCCCTAGGCAAATACAAAGAGACTCACAAACACTACAGCGACCCGGCAAAGTCGGTGTTGTTTTGCGAACGGTTGCGTCAGGCAGGGTTGCCTGACTAGCAGTCGCCAACACAAGGGGAGAACGATATGACAGGACCGTCAGGCCCGATCAGTTCATTAGACGCCAGAGATGCGAGGGATGCACGCGACGCGCGGGATGCCAGGGATGCGCGGGATGCCCGTGACGCCGGTTACGGCGGCAGTCCCGTTAATCTTAGTATCGGCATATCGCCGCACACGGAACACGACGGTGCAGGTGGAATACCTGTCGAGGACCGTTGGTGGCCCGGAAATCAATGGCCGCACACGCATCCGGTCGCAACTGGTGGCCTTGCTGATCCAGACCCGGTCCGTCTTCATGAAATCTACAGCTCTTTCAATACTGCAACTTTCAGAAGCTGGTCGCCCGGGAACAGGGCTATTGCCCTTCTGTCAGAATTTACCACGCAGGATTCAGATGGTGACAATGTTCCGGATTGGCTGTCGCTTCTGCCACTGGGTGCTGTCCTTACAGAACCTGCACGCACAGGATCAAATGTATCAAATACAACAACGGTCGCTGCTGTTACATGGACAATCGAAGAAGAACTGACCGAGCTTGTAGGCCTGATCGAGTATCGACCCGGTGTTCTGCAAGAGGCGTTGCAACAACGAGGCACTTTAATTGGGTATTTCCAGGGGATAATGCCTTTCAATTACCTGTCGCATCCCAACACCCTTCAACTTTGCCATATTGCGCTGACTGTTGCACAGTTTTTGGCCTTTCACTTTAAAATGAGATTTAACCGTCCCAGGCCATCTCAATTACATCCGGCCCTTTTTCCGCCGATCGATGTTCCGCATCATTCAGCCTTCCCCAGCGCTCACGCAACCGAAGCCTGGCTTGTGGCCCTGTGTTTGGACACGGTCATGCTGGATAATTCGGGCAACAAAATCTTGCAGACGACCCATCCCGATGGCGTGGTCCGCAATGTGTTGGAAGACATGGCAAGCCGAATCTCTCGTAACCGAGAAGTACTTGGCGTTCACTATCCTTCTGACAGCCGCGCCGGGGAAGTACTGGCCCGAGCCGCGCTTCCGTTAATCCTGGCTTGCCCAACCGTAGGTACTATAGCCGGCGGAGGTTTGGCAGCGAGGGCCAGGGCAGAGTGGCAAAACGTTGGTATTTGATCCCACAATTTTTGCGTAATTTCTGCTAAAATTGATTAATACAAGAATAGCTACCCACGGAAATATTCAATTATTAATAATAATTGGACGAAATGCGATTACCGTCAAATCATCGAGGCGGTTTTCGTCTTTGGTGTAGTTTTTAAATACTCGGTCGATGGCTTCTAAGAGTTCTGCCGAGCTCGACCAGTTTCCTTGCTTCATCGTCGAAATCACCCTTTGAAATCCAAATGCCAGACGTTTTTCTCCACCCAATTGGTCGATCAATCCGTCTGTAGCAATCGCGAGAAACGTGTTTTCGTCGAATTGGAAATTTTGTTCAGAAAGCTTTGGTGATTTTGGGGTGTCCATGTAGCCCAAACTCAATTTGTCTCCGCGCAACCGTTCCACTTTTTCCCCTTGTTTGATCAACAAAGACATGTGTGCTCCGGAAAAGATCGCTGTTCCTTTGTTTACATCAATTTGGCAGATTGCAGCATCCATACCGTCGTTGGAGGTCGCACCAGATTGGTCTTGGTTCAACAACGTTCTGGTCAAATCGCTCAGTTTAGAAAGTGCCGATGAGGGGCTGAGTGTGCCATCTTCAAAATACAGCCGCTCAAGAATTCCGATCGCCAGCATTGTCATGAAACCGCCCGGAACACCGTGTCCCGTACAATCAATAACGGCGAGTGTAGAAATTGGTCCGTCCTTTCTCAGCCAATAGATGTCGCCGCCGACCAAATCGCGGGGCTCCCATTTGACCGCAAAATCCGAAAAAGCTGTCTTGCACTGTTTAGTTGTCGGCAAAAGGCTCTGCTGAATTCGCGTGGCGTAATTCACGCTTTCAACAATTTGGTGATGAGCTTCCCTTATCGCAGAGACGCGCTCGACTTCACGGTCCAACATCGAGTTGTAGCTTTGAACAACTTTGCCAATCTCGTCCTCGGATCGATATGTAACCCGCTGAGGATCGTCGTACAGTTCAAACTTCTCAATCGCGCTTAACATTTGACGAAGAGGTCTGTTGATAAGCCACAAAAAGGCTGCCGCACCTGCAAGGACCAGTGCAAATCCTCCAAGAACGCCCAAAAGGACCACCACGCCAACTTCTGTTCGCAATTCCCTGTTGAGAATTTCCTGGTCTATTCGCGCCAACATAACGGCTGGTCCTGCTGCCGTTGGCACGGAAACGGATATATCCAAACCAGTTTTTTTAATCTTTTCGCACCCGATGGCGGGCCACGATACAAGTGTTTCCGGGTTTTGCTCCAGCCGTTGTTCAGCGCATATCAAATAGGGAAACCCAGAGTAAACTGCTAACAGGCTTTGAGCCTGTGCCTGATTTCCTGACATTACAAGTTCTGCCAATGGGCGCGCAATACGATTAGCTATTGTGGCCATTTCAGCGGCAACTTGATCAGTCTGCGCTTGTCTTTTGAATTCATAGTAGAATAGGAGCACTACGGCATTTAGCGCGCCTCCGATCACGAGGGTCGCCAGAATGTGCTTCAAAAATATTCGGCGCGTTAAAAAGTCCCAGACGTTACGCACTGAACGCCCCTACTTCTTCAGGCATCTAGTTCCCGATTTTCTTCATTGCGGACTGCAGGGCCGCCCGGTTGTTGACTATCATCTGCACGACTTTGTAGTCCCCGGAAATTTCGCGTACGAGAAAGTCTGCCGTTACCGTATCTCCGCCTTCCGTTATCATTTCTGAACAGACGAAATAGTCACCTCCGGCTGGGATAACCATTGGGTGAACATTTGCTGGATAAACAGTCGCAATCTCGTTGGTGGTAGTATCCAGATAAGTATAAGCACCATCAACCATTACTCCGTCGACATGTGCAATCATGGCAGATTGAAGCTTTGCTTTTACTTCCGTTGGTATATCGGCGGCGAGGACCGGGCCAGAAATCAATACGCCGGTAACCCACGATAATATCCTGATCATATCTACCTCCCCAATCAATTCTAAGCGCAATTGATACACTAAAAATGCACAAATGTGTATCATGTGATATTAAGGCTTGAAATGAACTTGGTTCTTTTCGTGCGCGATCAAGGGGAACAAATGCTTGCCAACGAAGTTTACGAGCTGCGCGCCAGTCTACGCAAACAAGGTGTTGTTTTTGCCTACAGTGGCTATGTGACCGAAGGTATTCTCAGCGGCGTTGGCGACGCATTGAAACAAAAACTGGTTTCCGAAGACGCGGACACAAAAACCCTTCGCAGTGTCTTCGCGGTTTTCGTCGAACAAATGCAAAATATTATACGATATTCCGTTGAACGGTTGCCCGCCGACACGGATTCAGATGGGTTGGACATAAGTTATGGCATCCTGACCATTGGGAACGAAGCCGGCAGTTATGTGGTTCATGCCGGAAACCTGATCCTTTCGAGCGATGTAGAAAACATGCAAAGCCGACTGTCAGCTTTGCGAAAAATGAACCGAGAAGAACTTAAAGCAGCCTACAAAGACCAACTTCGTTCAGAACCCGATACTGTCAGCAAAGGTGCAGGCATAGGGCTGATTGAAATTGCGCGCAGAGCATCAAAACCAATTGAGTTCGACTTTATGCGAGTTGATGATCAACACGCATTTTTTGCACTTAAAGCTACAGTTTAAGAGGGGACTTATGGAAAAAATTGAGATCCCCGCCACAAACCGTACACCGACAGTCGAATTTGACTTTGACTCAGGTCGCTTGAAGCTAATCGGAGAATCCTATCCCGAAGATGTTACCACGTTCTACAACCCGTTGTTTCAAGCCCTGAAAGAATGGTTATCGGGTGACGCAAGTTCTAAATGTCGGTTTGATTTTGAGCTCATCTATTTCAATTCGTCGAGCGCAAAAGCCATAATGATGATAATGGAACTCTTGGACTCAGCGGCCGAAAAGGGAAAAGAAATAGAGGTTTTCTGGTTTCACGATCCAGAAGATGAAACCATGGAAGAGCTTGGGGAAGAGTTTGGCGAGGATCTTCAGCACGCCAAGTTCACGTTAAAAAAGTTGTCGGATAGATGACACTCGACGATCTATTTTCTCGGGAACAACAGGTTCTTGAGAGCGCCGAATCTGCCTTGGACAGCGGAAAGTTCCCTAGTGACGAGACACGAGATCCAATTCGACGGCTCGTCGTGGAATACCGAAAACTGTTAAAAACCACGCGGCGCATGATGCGATTGAGTGATCGCAACGAACGGGAGCTGAATGCCTTGGCAGAAAAGCAGCGTATCGCTGCAGAGGAAATCTCGCGTAAAAACAACGAACTTGAGGCCTTATCGGGCAAACTCGCAAAGTATCTCTCCCCCCAGGTATATAATTCTATCTTTTCCGGTCGTCAGGAGGTGAAACTTGCGAGCCAAAGGAAAAAACTAACCGTGTTTTTCTCCGACGTAGCGGGGTTTACAGAGCTTACTGATCAGTTGGAGTCCGAAGACCTAACTCAACTTCTGAACAGTTATCTAACAGAGATGGCGCAAGTCGCGCTGCAACATGGCGCCACCATTGACAAGTTTATCGGTGACGCCATCCTAATCTTTTTCGGTGATCCCGAAACAAAAGGGGTGCGTGAAGATGCGTTGGCCTGTGTACGCATGGCGATCGCGATGCGGGACAAGTTGGCTGAATTGCAGGTCGAATGGAAACGCCAAGGAATAAGACAAGAATTGCAATGCCGAATTGGCATCAACACAGGCTACTGTACTGTCGGAAATTTTGGCAGCGAAGACCGAATGGATTACACCATTATTGGCGGAGCGGTGAATATCGCTTCTCGGCTTGAACATCAGGCCGATGAGGGAGAAATATTTATCTCTTACGAGACTTGGGCACACATAAAAGACGCAATCAGTACCGAAGAGGTGGGACCGATACAGGTAAAAGGTGTTACGCAGCCCGTCATGACCTACCGCGTTTTAGGTCAAAAAGGGGCACCCACCCTTTCTACAAAAGTCCGGTGCGACAAGCCGAATTTTCAATTGGTTTTGGACCCAGCAGCCATGTCGCCAGAAGAGCGTGCTGAAAGTACCAGTATCTTACAATCCGCTCTTACGTCATTGCGCAACTTTGATTCATAAATCTGGAAACCGGATGGAATTCCCTCGTAACCGCAGACAATGGTCGGAAATTGTTAACCGCCAATCTTCGAAAGAATAATCTAGGCCGTAAACCTATATGTTTCGCCATTTTTCCTTCTTTGTGAAAACAGCCTACGCAGCAAGCATCAACGAAGCAAAAGGCAACAGAATACCGGCCATAGCTATTGATACCCCCATCGGATAACCCGCTTTTGGACGCAATGCGCTCCAAACGCACTGCGGCAAGACAAGAAAGCGACAAGAAACAACAACGAACATGCCGATACCCATCGAAGCAGCAAAGCAAAAGAAAAATAATAACAGGCTATAGCTCGGTACGAAGAGCACCAATGCGGCAATTGCCTTTACGTCTCCCCCTCCCCAAAGGCGAAACGCAAAACCAGCGAAGCCAAGGAAGAACACGGCGACCGCAAAAAGAATTCGATATGAAATCTCTTGCCACGTAAGAAAGAATGGCGCCGAAAGCAAGAAAACCGCGATCATCGCAAGCACCAGAAAATTTGAGATCTTTAGGAACTTCAAATCGTGCAATGCCATAATGATCAATAAAGGCGCGATCAATATCAGTGGCCCCAACTGAACGAACTCAGGCGACATACGCGCCTCCTGCCGATGCTGGCTTGGGATTCACAATCGGAGTAAGCAAGTCGTGAATTAGTTCCGTTTGTGAAGACGTTCCGGTCTTAATGTAGATATTGCGCAAATGTGTACGAAGGGTCGAAATCGAGATCGAGAGCTCGGAAAGCAACGCGTTGTTGTTCAACCCCCGAGCCAATAGCAGACAGACCCTATATTCAGCTCGGCTCAATCTGCACGGATTTTCCATGGACAAAATCTCTTTGACTTCCGTACGCACAGATTTTCTACGCGCGTTCACAAGCTGTGTTTCAGAGAATCTGCCAAGAGACCTTTTTTTCCAGCAGTCCGAAAGAACTGGGCCCATAAGCGTCAAGGCGTTCGCTAAAGCCGAAGAAATAGGACGGCAAAAATGCAATTCCAAAAAGTCCGATACTCCATTCTGCCTTTCGAGCAATATGGACACTGACTCTGACAATCGGCGGTTTTTATAAAGTTCGGACAGACGAGCGTGATCAGCAAAATCGTTCATTGATCCGAACCACGCCGATCCCGACTTGGCGCGTTTCATATTCACCCCGCAGACGGCTGGCGCTACGCAGAAATCAAAACTTCCCGAGGAGCTGGGCCGCTGATGTCTGACATCGGCGCTGAGCACCTTTGCAGAGCCTTTTTCGCAGGACAGATCAACGCGACTAATTGAGATAACATCTGCCCCAATCGCCAGGGCTGTTTCACGCAGTGCGTTTAACAGTGGAACTTTCCCTTGCGAAGCCTGACACAGGACAGCAACAACCTTTAGCAATTCTGGTGTAGGAGCCACCGCAGCTGACGCAGAATTATGCGCCGAAAACATAACACTCATACCATTTACCATCGGTCAAACTTTGACCAACACCTTTCGACAGACGCCCCCACCCGTCGATATGTCTCGGGTTTTTTTGTGTGGCCGGACTCCACATATTCACAAAATTAACTTTGAACTAATCTCTGTACCTGCGCAAAAAGTGGAAGAAGAAGACCTTCTTTTGTTCACAAAATTGGCAACATAGGTGCACTGAAGGGCCTATTGTAGCGCGGTTGGGGTCGAATACTACGCCCCAAAGCCGCGGAAGTATCGAATCATAGAAGGCGCCGCCGTGATAATTATCAACGTGGGCAGCATTAGCGCCGCCAATACAGCCGACATTTTTACGGGCAGCTGGTTAGCCAATTCCTGCGCTCTGGTCTCACGCCAGTCTCTCATTTCCGAGGCATAAGTAGTCAAAGCCTCTGACATACTGGTTCCGTAACGCATGGATTGCTGCACAACGGTCGCAAATGACCGGATCTCGTCGATGCCAGTGCGTTTTGCCATGTCAGACAGCGCTTCTGCGCGTGGTCGCCCAGCCTGGATTTCGTGTTGTGTGTTCAAAAACTCAAAGGCGAGGTCCGGTGAGGCAACGGCCAACTCATTTCCTACACGTGTCATCGCAGCATCAAAACCAAGTCCGGCTTGCAGCGATATCTGCAGCAGATCGAGCGCATTTGGAAAAGCGTCACGGATCTTTTGTTGGCGTTCTTTTTGACGCCGGTTCAACCAGAAAGCCGGAAGAAAATAACCGACTGCCGTCAGCAACCCGATAAGCTGGATCGCATTCGCTTTGCTAATGGATTCAAATGTTCCTGCAATCGACCTTGGGAAAGGAATTCCCGGTGTTTTTGACGCGACTATCAGCAAGGCCACGATCATAGGAACGAAAATACCCAGCCAAACACGTGTCAGCGTGTAGATACGTAGTGTATTAGGACCAGTCAGGCCCGCCTGGAGCAGCTTTTCTTCGATCTTGCGCCGCTCGGACTGCCTGCTTGGAAGCGCCGCTTTGAAAAGGCCCTTGGGGGTGGCAACTGTTTCGCGCAACAGACCGCGATCATTGCGTGAATCGAACCTTTGGGCACGCAGGTTAGCAATGCGGACTGCTGCAGGGTGGCGTCGGCTCAGGGCCGAACTCACCGCAAAGAAAACCAGCAACACGCCCAGCCCAAAAATTGTAAGCAATATAGTTTCGGTAGGAAGTCCGAAACGCAGCGATATCATTTCCAAAACACGATCCATGGAACTGTCCTCAAATCCGAAAGTTAACGAGTCTGTACAGGATGATGACGTTAGAGATCATCAAAACGACGACCAAAATGGCGAGTTTGATGAACGCCGGGTCGTCGCTGACGTCGGTGTAGTATCCCGGCGCATTGATTGACATCAGTCCCATGATCACCAACGGGATGATCGAAAGAAGAACTCCGGACAAACGTCCTTCGGCCGAGATTGCTTTGATCCGGGCGCGCAATGCGATCCGTCTTCTGATCACGTTGGCCAAGACGGAAACGATCCGTTCAAGATCACCACCGGTTCCATGCTGGATTGCCATACTGGCAGCCAGATATTGCGCGTCTTCGGAACCTACACGGTCTGCAAAATCTTGAACGGCATCGGTCAATTCGTCACCGAAACTGATCTGATCGAAGATGATCCCAAATTCTGACCCGATGGGATCTTGCATCTCATCCGCGACGGCCTTGATCGACGTATTAACCGGATGACCGATCCTAAGACCCCGCGCCATCAGTTCCAATGCATCGGGTAACTGACCCGTCAGCAACTTTTGGCGCTCTGCCTGACGCGATTTGACAATCAACGCGGGCACGACTGCACCCAAGAGGAACGCAATCGGAACAGCCTGCCAAGCAGGAAGGAAAAAGACGCCGGCAACGGCCGCCGCTGCTGTTCCCATTGCTGACAGCAGCAGAAAGTTCTGCGGGGATATATTCACTCCCGCTTGCAAAAGCGTTTCTGGCAGCTTTCCAAAAAACGGAACCCGTGCCCAAATGCCCGTCTGGTTATCTGGAAGCAAGATTGAAAGGCGTTCTTCATCTGAAACGCCCTGCTGAACCATGCGCAGACGGCGATTTCTGGCCTCAGCTCGGTTTTCTCCACGCTTGGCAAAGTGGGTCAACCCGGTTACCAGCATGAATATTCCGACGAAGACGCATGCCAGCGTCAGATAATTCAGCAATTCGGCGGTATATACGCTGTCCATGGCTTACCCTCTCGATACACGGAAAGTTTCTGGCGCAAGATCGACACCGGCGGATGTAAGGAAATCAAAGCACTTTGGACGAATTCCCGTAGGAACAAATTGTCCGATGACCTCTCCACTTTCCGAACGGCCCTTTTTCTGGAAAACGAAAATGTCTTGCATAGTGACAATCTCGCCTTCCATTCCCGTAATTTCCGAGATGCTGGTAACGCGACGTGATCCATCCGCCAGTCGCGACAGGTGCACGATAAAGTGCAAACCCGACGCGATTTGTGATCGAATGGCCGAAGCAGGGAATTCTATTCCGGTCATCGTAACCATTTGCTCCAGGCGACCCAAAGAATCTCGCGCTGAGTTTGCATGCACGGTCGTCATGGAACCATCGTGGCCAGTGTTCATTGCCTGGAGCATGTCAAAGGTTTCAGCGCCGCGAACCTCACCCACGATAATTCTGTCTGGACGCATACGCAGTGCGTTGCGCACTAAGTCACGTTGAATGACTTGGCCGTCGCCATTCGGCGATGGCGGGCGCGTCTCCAAACGCACGACATGGTCTTGCTGGAGTTGCAGTTCTGCCGCGTCTTCAATCGTGACGACACGTTCACCGTGGTCAATATATGAAGACAGCGCGTTCAGCATGGTCGTTTTCCCCGACCCTGTACCGCCCGCAATCAAAACGTTCAGTCGTGCATATACCAGGGATTGAAGGAAACGCGCCGCCGCTTCGTTCAGCGCTCCACTTTCCACAAGTTTTTCCATCGTCAGTTTCGACTTGGCAAACTTTCGAATGGATACGCTTGGACCGTCGATCGAACAAGGGCGGATGATAGCGTTGACACGGCTGCCATCTTCCAGACGAGCGTCCACCCAAGGCTGACGTTCGTCGACGCGGCGGCCGATCTTGCTGACAATCTTGTCGATAACACGCAACAAATGTTTCTCGTCGCGGAAACGGACAGGTACTCTTTCAAGCAAACCTGAACGCTCGACGTACACGGTTTGATATCCATTTACGAGAATATCGTTGATCGTCGGATCAGCCAAAAGCGGTTCAAGGGGACCGAAGCCCAGAATTTCATCCAAAAGCTCATCAACGATTCGGTTGAAATCGTCGGTGTTAAGCGGACGGCCGGTCTGAGAAAGGGCACTACTGACAACACCGGCAACTTCGCGGCGCAGCACATCATTTTCAACTTTTTCAATGACCGAAAGGTTCAACCTTTCAAGCAATGCCTCGTGCAGAGTGCTTTTTAGTTCCAGCCATTCAGCCAATTCTTTTTCTTCAACGGCCATCTCTTCTAACATCTCCTGAGATTTTTGCTCAGCGTGTTGGTTCAGATGAATAACTTCGGCCTCATCGGTGCGTCCGGCGCGTGTAAACTTTTCAAACATCTCATAGACTCCAATCAGGCAGCTTTGTTTCTCTGGTCGTTACTTCCGACCTCTGTTTCACTCATTATTTTGTGACCCATCGTGCGGATCGATTTGGACAGGGCGCAGCCTTTGGCTGTCTGCGACAGCAGTTCGCCCCGGTCCAATGATTGCTTTGCGTGGCGCTCGTCGTTCGGCAGCCAGAATTTCAGATCGCGGCCCAATGCTTTTTGGGCTTCGATGTGGTGACTGGACCGAAAGGTCGGCTTCCTTTCCCGGCTGAACACGATCTCGACCGGAGGCTCCAAGCGTTCCTTGGCAAAAAAGTCAATCAGACGGCAGGCTTGGCGAACCGAAGAAACCGAGCTGTCACTGACCATCAACATCCGATCAGAAGCGTTGACTACAGCACCAACCCAATCAACCAAAACACGCGGCAGATCGACGACGACATAATCAAATTCCATGCGTAAAGTCTCGATCAGTGCAGCGATTTGCTCACGGGTCAGAACGTCCAAAGGCATGAAGTTTTCGGGTGCGCTCAGCACTTCCAAACCGGATGAATGTTGCACCATCGATTGTTGAATAAATGTCCGATCCGGCGTCACACCTTGCTGGGCCATTGTCATAAGCCCGGAGGAGGGTTGCAGATCCAACGCCGTTGCAATTGTTCCGAATTGAAGATCCAGATCGACAACAGCAACTTTGTTTTTGGTCGTTTTTCTGAAAAAGCCTGAATGTCCCTGCAACTGATCCGCCAAGTTTATCGCCAGGGTCGAGGCACCAATACCTCCGCGCGCGGGGCAAACGCTGATGACATGCCCCAAACGATGCATCTGCGGATTATAGATCGCTGGTAGCAAGGACTTGTCCAACGTGAGGCGCTGAATCTGTTCGGTCAGCTCGTCTTGTGCTATCGGAAAGGGCAAGATCTCGTCTACGCCCAATTTGTTGAGCGCGCGGGCTTCTGACAGCGTAATGTCGCGATCGCTAAGGGCGAGAATTGTGCCGCCAGGGCCCGCGCTGCGACGCAGATCGCTGACGACGTCCACATCCAGCTCTTCTGGTAGGCTGAAAACCAACAGATCATTGTCACACAGCAACTGGCTTGCGTGTCCGTTGACCGACGACAACGTACCGGAAAGCGTCTCCAGCGAATGATCATCTAATCGGTCAACCGCGCGGGCGACAGAACTTTGTATCGCCTCGTTGTCTGAAATCAGGGCTAATGATTTGTGGGTCATTGTACAGCTCCTATGGCTAGAACATTCAACCGCTGGTTCCCGAGGCGAGGTCTTCGCCTGGAAGCGTTGCGCTGAAATCGGAAAAGATCTTGAAGCCCGTGGTGGCATTCGTCAGATCATCGGTTTGCGGCGTTGCCCCACCAATCGCCAAAGCAGCAAGCGCTCCTAGTGGGGATACAAAACGGAACGGAAGCTCTTCGATGGTCACGGTGACCATCGGCACATAGGGGCCGCCAAGAAAATTCATTTGCGGGTCGAATTCGTAAGCAAACGTAATGTTGCTTTCATCAAAGGTTGCAGTTGGATCGTTGGGAACGGCAAACTGCAGCATGTTCCAAATACCGTCGACTGTGTCTTGCGCCGCGGCATTTGGCGGATTCGCGCCGGTGCAAATTGTTGCAGCCGGTTCCACACAAACGCCGGATGCAAAGTCGCAATTCGTCCCAAAACGCGGACCAGTTATGTCTGTGTAACCACCCCTGCTGTTGGTTGTTGGAACACCTCCGCAGGCAGCGGGCAACACCGCGGCCATGCGGGCAGCGACCTGCGCTGTTTTTTCCGCGGCCACGTAATGAAATGCCAATCGGCCAAAATCTATCAGACCCAAGAAGATAAGAAGGAAAATCGGCATGACAAACGCCATTTCGACAATGGTCGAACCATCTTCTTTACGGAAAAATCGTGACAATTCACGGGTTATGCTGTGAATGCGGCGGTTCATGGTCCAAACACCCGGCTGCGGTCAGTTACAGTGGTCTGGATCTGAGTCATCCCCGCACCGCCTACAAGTTGGAACAACGGCGCAAAGGGCAGATCCGATATTGTTAGTGATGCGGAAAGTACTGCCACCGGAGTTGGAGAAACCCGATATTCTCCAGCGGCTCCTACACATTCCAGGGACAGATCGTCTAACCCAATGGTGATATTTGTGGTTGAAAGAGACGTTAGCGTGGTCGCTACCGATGCCTGAAAGTCTCCGATCGAGGCACTTGGTGAAGCAGAGCACAAGTCCGCCGGAGCAATCCGCCCAACGTAACGTGCAGTGTCGCGAACACCAGTGATCGCGTTCTGATACGACCAGAACAACCGGCCACCTTCGGCTATCAGGGCGAAGGTCGCCAACATGATCGGAAGCAGGATCGCGAATTCTACTAAGGCAGCGCCTGCCTCATCTCTGCGAAAGCGGCGGATCACTCTTTGAATATGTTGAGACAAACCAGACATGACCCTCACTCGTAAAGCTGAACCAGATCGTGAACGATGCCCCCAACACCCAACCCGCCAATACCTTCAGAGACGTTTTGAATAACCTCTCCGTAGATTACGGCGTTGGCACCGGTGTTGCCGGATTCCGAAGGTCTGATCAGGAACATCTCGATGAAGCTTGTTACCGGAATGGTGCCCGATCCGCCGTTGAGTTCGGACTCGTATGTGATGCAATCGATACCAGCCACGGTTATGACACGACGACGTGGATCTTCACGCCCAACCGAAGGTGCCTGGCAAGAGGGCAAGCTGCTTTCGGCTTTACCGCCTGCTGTCAGGATGGCTTCCAGCGCAGCTTGGTTGCTCACCTCGGCGTTGTAGATGTCGTACCGAGTACCATTCATCGGGAACCAGGCAGGAATTCCTGTGGGAACCGGATTGCTGAAATCAGCCCCGTAATTGATGGTCAGGTAGTCTTCCAGACCATCATCGAACATTCCATTACCTATTCGGGACGTCGGACATGAACCGTCGGCAAAGCAATCGTCCAGAGGCAAACCCACCGTTGCAGTCGGGTCGATAACTCCATCGACTTCGTACGCGGGCGCCAATTCGCTGGTGCAATTGTTACCCTGCGCAGCGGTTATCCAACCATCAAGAACATGTGGCGAGGACGCAAAGTTGTCTACATCGTAGCGTGCATCATTCTGAAATTGACCAGCGCTGGATTCAAATCTGTCAAACCGTGTATTAAATCCCGCAATCATATTACCGATGCTGATACCTGGGCGGGTTTCTACCCCCCTTTGGCTAAAGCACATTGATACGGCACGAGACGCGGCTAGGGCGCAGGCGTCCTCTTGACCCGGAGGAGCAGGAGAGCACGCGCCGGCATCATCAATCGCAACAGCTTGATCTGATGAAAGAAAACCGAAGTTTCCAGGTCCCCATTGGTCATCTCCACCACCTTGGCTGACCATCTGCACAAGCTGACCTTCTGCAAGGTCAAGGCTTGGCGGCAGGCAAATGAACATGGGTGTGATGTCGCAGGCCAACAGTGTAAATCCTGCCACGGCGTCCGCGCTCACACTTGCAAAGGGACGCGCATCACCTAGCAGTGCCGCTGTGGCCGCAGCCAGGGGCGTTCCAACTTCGTGGACGTCAACGGTTACCCGGACGAAAGCCGCGATTGGTCCACTTGCCGCATCGGACGGATCAAGCAGTTGAGCCGGTTGGGCAGGCTCTACCGTATCGTTGGGCGGGTTCTCATAAAACTCTAGTTGGTAGTCTGTGTCACCAGAAAGAAGCTGATCTTTGTTGCGCACCCCAAAGGTTTGAGTGTCACTGATCATGTTGGCCGCGGCGTTTGTAGCCCGAGTGATTGAATCTGGGCGGCCGTCCAGTTCACCAGCCGCGGCCAGTGCCACGTTGTCGGCAAAACTTTGCAGTTCAGACTGCGTGGTCGTAACCCGCCCAATATCAAAGGCAATAGCGGCCATGCCGACCATCACTGAAAGTGCCACGGCGACAAATACCAAAATCGCACCGTCTTCGGACTTGCGGAACTGACTTATGATTTTTGGGCGGGACACGGTCGCTACTTTCCTTCTAGGGTTCAGTTGATAATTGCTTCGGTCACGTCGGTTCCGCGACGAACGCGGACGATCGTGCGGACAGGCTCTTCGTCCGACCCAGTTTCCTGAGGTTCATCCACCAAAAGATCGTTCAAGCGGGTCATGGTCAGCGCCTTGTCCTCGGTGTCATTGACTGACCGAAGCGTCAGGCTTAGCCGACCCGCACGTTGGGCCAACGCGAGGCGCTGAACCTGATCCGGAGTAACTGCAACTGTGACCGTCCGCGCCACTACGGGCTGGTCGGTTTGCTCATCGGATTCCTGGTCAACACCAATAACCCTGATATTTTGCAATATCGTAACGGCGTGCATGTCCCTTTTCTCGCCAGTCGTCATGACGATATCGACGCGATCACCCGGCGTGACAAATCCGCCAACTGCGGTTTCGGCATCCACTTCAATCGCCATTGCGCGGTGATCATCGCCAATTGTCTGGACGATGGTGACCTTCTCACCAAAGTCGGAAACTTTGTTGTTCAGGATCAGTTCACCCTGGGCAATCGCTCTGCGCGCACGTCGCGAGGGCATGCTGGCGGCGGCAATCAGGTCGTCATATTCCGTAAACACGCCGACTGGAACAGACCCACGAGGCCATTCGATCGTCGTCAATGATCCCGGCTCAATCTCTTCTCCAAATGAAATGTCTCGTGAAGCAACAACTACGCTGACAGTCTCGCTCTCGACAGCAGCACTTGCAGTTCCGGTGTCGAACTGAATGTAGTCGCGTGCGACGTAAACCGATCCGCCAGCTACAGCCAACCCCGTTAATGCAGTGAAAATGGCAGAAAATCTCATCTGGTTCTCCTTCGCTACTTCTTAGCTTTCAACGAATGAAATGCTTTGAACGGTTGCACTATGCCGATAGATCAAGAAGTCTTGTCTTGGTTGGAAAGTACGCGGCGCGAATTGCACCGCGTACTTTGAGTGCAAGCAGGTGATTACATCAGGCCTTCTGCCGCGGTGAACTGGCCGTTAACGTCGCCGCCCAAGGCTGTGAGGGTCGCAACTGCAATTGCCGTGACAATGGTCAGGGCAACACCGTACTCGACGATGGTCGCACCGCGCTCGTCACGTGCCAGGGTTTTCATCATTACATAAAGCTTCAACATTTTACTCTCCTAGTTAACTCACTAGATACACACTGATGCCGTACAAACTGACGGCGCTAACAACCCCCCCTTAAAGACGGAGCCTGCATCAAAACTACGCTTCATGGATCAGGGCGCGCATCATCCAAACTGTGGAAAAACACACGTATAAGGTGAAAGAATTGGCGCTTTGACTGTTGCTTTGCCCCAGATTCGCCTTTTTTGGCTATTGGGCCAGCCGACCCAGATCGCGATTCGTGCACTGGTTGAACCCGATGAAATACGGCCTTCGAAGAAATTACCGAAGCCGCCCTGCCCGGCTAACGCTGGCCGGAACAGGCGTTTCTGCCGGTTGGAAAAGCCGATTGCCTTCGTCAACTTACATTCAATTTGTGAAAGCTGTTGACAGGGAAACCTTACACAGAACTTCGCCGACGCCTTTCAATGAACGACGTGCGAATTGTGGCAAAAGTGTGCTCTTGGATCTGTCTTTTCTGGGGGCGCCGCGGATTTTTGCGCGCCCGCAGAGCTGTTTTTACTCTTTGAACGGCAGACTAGTGTAAGCGCCAACCTCGTTGTTACCCGAACGCTCATTGAAGGCTTCGATCATGTCGTTAGTAGCCTCGGCAGCTCCTAAATCCATGCTTTCAAGATCGAACTCGGAGAATGGGAACTCTGCAGCAGAGTCTGGCGGCTGTTTGGCCATCTGCACCGGGGCCGGAAATGACTCTTCATTGGGCACTCCCTGACGGGTGCGAATGCTGTCCTTTGTTACGTTCCAAGTCATAAAATCTGCCGCCAAATCCAACGGGCCGTCGTAAGTTTCCCGTATTGCAGAATACACTGCCAATGCGATGTCATGGTCATTTTGGAAGTGATAGCAGACCGCCAGCCTCGGCTCAGTCTCGGACATGATCTTGCCAAAAGCCTGCGCCGCTGTGTGACCCTGTGAACCGACGAAAATCGCCTCTGACGGTTCAAAACCGTATTTTTCGATCATGAACTCAGGGGGGGTAAAGCATTCGTGGATGGCGAGATCAGCACCAGCTGCGTGCTCTCTCCACCATCGGGTCGGAAGAGTGTCAGAGGAAAACGCAAACTTGAGACCGTTCCATTCCAGCAGAAAACTGACTGCTTGTTCGCCATGGATAGCAGGGAGCGTTCTGACTTGAACACCGTTTTCGTCAAAAATGACATTGTTGACGGCTTTCCAATCAAATTCGTTCACTTCCAGTTGCAGTCCACGCGGATCAACTGCCGCGCCACGGGTCGCTTCCTCCCAGGCCCACATCTTCATCATGTGATCGGCCCAGGATTTGGTACCCCATTCTGGCTTAATCCCTTCTGGTCCCCACAAGCGGACTGGAGTCAAACGGTTGTTTACTGGGCCTGTAAAATAGAACGCTGGAAAATCACCGGCGTGATCAAGATGCAAATGTCCCAGGAACACTTTGTCTAGCTGATCCAAAGGTATCCCTAGCGCCATGATCCGTTCATAAGAGCCCTCGCCCATATCGAAAATAAATTTCTCACCATTTCCCAATTCAACAAGGAAACACGCTGCAGCTTGTTTCAAACGCGGCTGGGGCATCCCGGTTCCACAAGCAATTACCCGCATTTCGTCCGCCCCAAGGGCTTCTGTTCCTGGGTAATAAACTGTTTGATGGGGATATGGGTCGGTTCTCGACCACTCAGCAGGTTCTTTATCTTGCGCGATCGCAGCAGCTGCTGAACTTGCTAATATTACGGCGCCAAGCGCAATTGCCCGAGCAGTCTTGCCAACAAATATCATTGCTATTCTCCCCCACTGGGATTCCGATTAAACCCAAAGTTACTCAATGTCGTGTCACTCAAGGATCGCAGTTTTTGAATGCGTATTGCAAGTCTTTGTGTGCATATCGGGAACAGCGCAGTTTGTATCGACAAAAGCTGGACAGGATAATATTTAGGCGTCGACAGAGATTGGACCAAGCTAACCAAATTCGATTTTATCGAATTGATTCAACTTTGCCTCTAAAACCCTTTTTTCTCGCTGGCCTAAATACTGAACACTAACTGCATTTTGATTGCCTTCGCATTTTTGCCGATGAAGTGATCCGATGCCTTTGCGAAATTGCGCCGGGGCTTTATTTATTGGCAGTTTATGAAGCGGCTTCGGCCGAACAAATTAATCAAACTGCCGCCCAATGGAAAACCACCGCTGACTTCGATATCAACTTTTAGACTATATCTAATTCCGGATTGAGAACACTTCGGTCAGCTCCGAAAATCCTTTGAAAAGTGCTTCCTCTAATTGCTCGCAATCGGCGGAGGCTGAAAGGTTCTGTCGTGTTTCCGCATCAAATAGAATGGCACGATCCACGATCTTGGTGTGTGCTTCTAGTCGGGCGGCAAGATTAACTGTCTTACCGATGCACGTATACGTGGCGCGCGTCTGCGTACCTGCATAACCTGCTACTACCTCGCCGGTAGCCACACCAAAGCCCACTTTCAGCCTCTTCTCGCCCAAGGCTGTTCGCTCTTCGTTTAGCATATCGATCATTCTACTCATTTCTTGCGCCGCAGAAATCGCGCTTTGCGCTGAGTTATCAACAGGTTGAGGCGCGCCAAATAAGGCCATCAAGCCATCACCAACCATCAAGTTCACTATACCACCATGACTCGTAACTGCCTCGAACATCAGGGTATAATAGGTGTTCAACAGTTCAATCGTCGCTTCGGGTGGCATGGGTTCAGACAACGCGGTGAAATCTCGAATATCACAGAACAGGACTGTCGCAGTTATCCGACTACCGCCGATAGCAAAACCCGACGCTTGCAGATCCTGAGCGACCTCTTCGGTCGCAAATCGCCCTAGAAGCCGCTTTTGTTCGTCGTATAGCTGCTTTCTTTCGAGGCTGGAATTCAGGCGTGCCTGGAGCAGCACTTTGTTCACAGGTTTGGCGATATAATCTTCAGCCCCCAGTTCGATGCAACGAACGACGTTTTCGAGCCCCTCAACCGAAGATGTAACGATGACTGGCAAATCGCGAAGTGTCGGATCGCCTTTGAGTGCTTCAAGCACTTGAAACCCGTCCATTTCCGGCATCTCTATATCCAGTAGCAGGACATCATAATCATCCTCGGCAAGCATTTGCATTGCGACTTTGCCATTGTGTGCAACCGATGCTCGATGTCCCAACATCTCGACACTTCGAGTCATCAAAATTCGATTGACCTTGTTGTCATCGACAATCAGAAGATGCCCGGTTTTCTCAACCATTCAAAAGCCCTGTGAGCGCCGTCGCAGTTTGGTCAAATGTAGCCCTGAGGACATCCACCGCCGCACCGTCGATTTCGCCTGACAATTCGATATCACGAGCCTGTTCGGACAGAGTTATTGCACCAAAGGTTTGCGCGTTCGACTTGATGGAGTGAGCCGCACGGCGATAGGTGTCGGCGTCTTGGTTTTTGACCGAGCCTTTCAGCTCGGCAAACATGTTTTCTGCGTCATCTAAGAAAGTGGCCGCCAATTCTCTGACGAAATCTTCACCCATCGCTGCGCAAAGCTCTTCAAAAACAGTTGGGTCAATGATGTCTTTGGTCATTTGCGTTTCCTTGGAGACCGAGCAGGAGTGCGGGAAAGTGCATCGATCAGGCGATCCACGCGGATTGGCTTTGCGATGTAGTCGTCCATTCCGGCGGCCAAACACATTTCGCGGTCTCCTTGCATAGCGTTTGCGGTCATCGCAATGATCCTAGGACGGTCATCGGGATAGGATGCGTTAATTTTTCGAGATGCTTCAAGCCCGTCCATTTCCGGCATTTGCACATCCATTAAAATGACGTCATAGGTCTGACGAGCGACACTTTCGATGGCCTCAATACCGTTGCTGGCCAGATCGGTACGATAGCCCATTTGTTCGAGCAGGCGTATCGCGAGCTTCTGGTTTACCAGATTATCTTCCGCCAAAAGAATGCGAAGT
>NZ_JBXWSJ010000044.1:0-35477 GCF_059613365.1 Ruegeria sp. BHSA163 | reverse complement strand
GTACGAGAGGACCGGGGTGAACGATCCACTGGTGGACCAGTTGTCGTGCCAACGGCAGTGCTGGGTAGCTATGATCGGACAGGATAACCGCTGAAGGCATCTAAGCGGGAAGCCCCCCTCAAAACAAGGTCTCCCTGAGGGCCGTGGAAGACCACCACGTCAATAGGCCGGAGATGTAAGCGCAGTAATGCGTTCAGTTGACCGGTACTAATCGCCCGATAGGCTTGATTTGATCCAGTAACAGAAAGACAAAGCTCACCGCCTCAAGTAGCCAAGCGGTAGGCGATCAAACAAGACCAAAAGCATACACCGACCTTGAGTTGGACAACACTGATTGATGTGAAACCCCGTAAGGGGTGACATAATAACCGAGTGGCAACGCGCATTTGCACGCAAAGACGCCGCCCGCCACTCGTCGCGCTTTGCAAAGCAAAGCTGCGACGGGGATTTTCCTCGGTTTGGTGGTCATAGCGCAAGCAAAACACCCGGTCCCATACCGAACCCGGAAGTTAAGTGCTGCCGCGCCAATGGTACTTGGGCTTAAGCCCCGGGAGAGTAGGTCACCGCCAAACCTAGAAAAACCCCCAAACTCTCTAATACGATGACACACTTTCCGACCCTGACGCGGGATGGAGCAGCCCGGTAGCTCGTCAGGCTCATAACCTGAAGGTCGTAGGTTCAAATCCTACTCCCGCAACCAGCGTCGGAATATCTCAAAGAAGCACGTTCAGACTACAATTGATCCCCCGGATCAATTGCTTAACGTCTTCACATCGTCAGCCTCAAACCTAAAGGTCGTAGGTTCAAATCCTACTCCCGCAACCAACTTCCAAATTGCACGTTCGACCTACAAACAGGCCACTGGACTGTGTGCTTAACGATCAAAACTCGTCAGCCTCATAACCTAAAGGTCTGAAAAAAACAAAAAACACCAAAACTAAAACCAAAAAAGAATAATAAACGCAAAACTGCCCAAACAACACAAACCAAGCAAAAAAACCCTTATAAGCTCAAAAATAACAGCAGCAGGAGTTCTGTTATTTCGAGCACCGCAAGCAGATTTCAGCGCCTGTCCAAACTGGGTACTGACAGTTTGATCTTATGAGAAAAATAACTTCACCCACCCAATTGAGCAGTTAAAAACTCGTTCTGACCGAAACATCCTCATTAGTAATCCGATGTAACTGGAGATTGCGCGCAACGCCTGTCGGCATCAAGATTTTTGAGAAACAAGTGCTGCAATGCTATCTATGTCTCGAAAATTCTGTTCGTTTATCTCCTCCAGCTCCACATTCACTCCAAGTTCAGATTGAATGCCCATAACAATCTGAAGCAGGCTTAGAGAGTCAACTACACCTGATTGTAAGAGCGGATGTGACGTATCAATGTCGTCCTGCGCTCCGACACATTCTTGAACTATCCGGTGGATGACTTCCGCGGGGTCAGCGGTCTGAACCATTGTTATACTCCTATTTCAATTTTGTAGCCCCAGTGCTTCCATCACCCGATCACGCGTTGCGATCCGATCAGGTTTGCCTGAGGCTTTGTTGGGAATTTCCGGCATCTCTATCACCCAATGGGGCACTTTGTGTGCGGACAGTTGCCGTTTGCAATGGTCCTTTATTTGATCTGCGGAAATAACGTCATCTTCATGTGGAACCACCGCTATCGCAATTTTTTCACCACTCAATGTATCAGGTACACCAATGACGATGGCCTCTATGAAAGAACCTGTTTCCTTGACGACTGTTTCGATTTCAATCGGGTCGATGCGGTGCCCCCGGTGACTGATGGTTAGATTTGATCTCCCTGACAGCACCAAATTACCATTGTGAGTGATTGAACCTGTATCTCCAGTGGCTATGTAGCCGGATGGGTCGCGGATCAACACAACCCCGGATTCTTCCACCTGTGCGACAGCCGTAAATGGTGAACGAGCACTAATTGGACCATGGGAATCGTCCTGCGCGCGAAACTCGACACCCGGAAGGGGTCGCCCGACATCTCCGGTTTGGTGCGGTGGCCCTTCATGCGAAATACTTTTGACAGACAGCGCTCCGAAAGCTTCACTCACACCATAGCGAACATCTATACACAGATGCGGAACGCTACTTTGAAGTTGCGAAACCAAAGTGGCGTCGACACTGGCGGATCCAATAACGATACGTTCAATCGGACTAACGTCCGTCAACACACCAAATGCTAGCCCCAAGCGCGCGTAAGTTGGGTTGCACAAAAGGGTTCGGCACCCTGTAGTTCGCATAAGCGCATGGTTTTCACCCGGCGTTTTCTTATCACTACAGACTACTGTGCGGCCGGACCAAAGAGTTTCAAAAACCGATGCCCTACCCATCGCGTGGTTTTGTGGAAGAACCGAGAAAACCGGCGCTTTTGGAAAACTATCGTACCAATCTTGACTTGATCGGAGCGACGCAAGAACAGCGGCAGCCTCAAGGCAAACGGCCTTTGGCCTTCCTGTCGAACCGGAAGTGAATTGAAGCTGAAGGGTGTCAGCAACGGGTAGGCTGCGCCGATCACGGCGCATAACTGTTTCCCCCGAGCCATCCAGAGAAATTACGGAGAACACCGAGGCCCCCAACTCCGCCAGCACCGAGGATTTCGTATCTACCAACAACAACTCGGGTGTAACGACCGAGAGCATTTCCTTATACTCTCTTAAAGTCGCCTGCCGAGGGAAGGCGAGTGAGGCGTGCCCTTCGGCCCAAGCCGCCATCTCGATTGCCACGGCTTCTGGACCGTTTGCAATAGCATGACCGACCACAGTCGCGTTGCTCCCAAGCAAGTTTCGCAATCTTTTACGGTGATCTGCAACGCGGTTAGAGAGTTCGGAAAATGTCGTAGAGCAGATGTCATTGACTACCGCCACGTCGTTTGGGCGGTCGGTGGCAATCGCGTCGAACCATGAAATTAGCTGCTGCCGAGCACTCATCGATTTCCCCCTAGCTAACGACCTGACCAGACAAAACATCCTCGGGTCGACCACGCCGACGCACGAGTTGAACCTGGTCGCCGTCGACGAGAACTTCGGCCGGAAGTGGATGACCCAGAAACAGGACCGGGCTGTAAGACAAGCCGTATGCGCCGCTAGAAGTTATTGCCAGTAGGTCGCCAACGCGCAAGCGAGGTAGTTTCTGGGATGACGCGAACTCATCTAGCGGGAGGCACAATGGTCCACTGATCGCGTATTCTACAATTGGTTCCTCTGAAGGGCGATCCGGAACAACCATAGGGTAACTGCGACGGATCACTGATCCCATCCCCGCTGCCGCGGCGTGGTGGTGCATTCCGCCATCCAACACAAGGTGATTTGTGTTGTCGCTTACTTTAACATCGGTCACCCGTGCGACATATGTTCCTGAAGGCGCTGCGATAAAGCGACCGAGTTCAACATAGTGCTTGCGACGATGTCCGCGAGGGGTATCGATAATTGCGCGAAGCGCATCGCCTGCACTGTATATGTCGAATTCTGCATCGCCCTGAAATAGCGGCACACCAAAGCCGCCGCCGAAATTCAAGTGGTTCACGCGAATCCCATGATCGTCTTCAATCTGATCCGCAAGTTCTACCAAGCCTCTGGCTGACGCGCTCCACGCTTCGGGGTCGAAGCACTGCGTGCCGCCGTACGTGTGCAACCCTCTGAATTCGAATGCGTCATCTGTTGCAAGCCTTTGGGCAAGTGCCGGTACCTCGGTTGCCGGAACCCCAAACCTTGATCCGCTTCCAGACATTCGCATTCTTGACCCTTGCAGGCTTCCGAAAGATTGGACCCGGATGGCGACACCTTGCTTGCGACCCGTCTGCTGGGCAATCCGAGCAAGTCTGTCAGCCTCACCCGCAGATTCGAGATTCACGCATGAAATCTTGGCCGCGACAGCTGTTTCAAGATCCAGAGAAGTTTTTCCGGGTCCGGCAAAATGAATTTCTTCCGGATCGAAACCGGCTGCTTTTGCGACGGCTATCTCTCCAGCAGAAGCGACCTCAGCGCCAGTACCGGCCAAACGAAGTGTTTTGGCAACCATGGCGTTGGAATTTGCTTTGAGGGCAAAAAGAATTTTTACGTCGCTACCCAATGCATTCTGAACGAGTTTGACACGCTCTTTCAGAATACCTGCATCGTAAACATATGCCGGCGTTCCAAACTTTTGGGCAATCGTAGTCAGGGGAACATCACCAACAAGGAAATTTTCCGCTTTGTCGGCGACCGAGTTGACCTTCTTTGACTTCGCACCGGAACTGTTTGAGATATCGGGTTTGGCAAGTGTCATTTAGTGGCCCCAAAAAGAGTTTTGGGAACAACTTTTGCGGGAACGCCAATAGCTACTGAATCCGGTGGAACGTCGGAAATCACTAAAGAATTGGCTGAAACCACAGATCTATCCCCAATTGTTACACCGCCGAGAATGGAGCAGTTACAACCTAAAAAGCAGTCATCACCGATAACCGGAGTGATGCGTTGTTGATTTTCGCGATGCGGACCTGTCCCCAGGGTGACTCCATGCATTATGCCAACTCGGTTTCCGATAACCGATCCAGGATTTATCTGGATATTTCCACCGTGCATGAAATGCGGCTCTTCACCAACTTTTGTGCTGCGCTCCAAGTACAAGCCACCCAACAAGGCTGAAGTGGGTTGGATAGTGGTGTAAATGAAACCCAGTACCTTTCGGAACAACCAAACCTGCCGTTTCGCGGCAAACCGTCCGAAACGATAAACAGACAGCGCCCACATAACGCGGATTCCCGATGGCCTATGCCTTCTCCAGTCGTCCAGAAACACGCGAAATGCCGTTTCAGGCCGCTGCTGGCTCTTATTTTCAATAGCGTCTGTCACGAAAAATAGTCTTTCAGACCCCCACGACGGCGAATATCTACAGTAGCACAGTGGAATGATCCGCCGAATGAATAATTGTTCCTAAATGCAACCGGTATTGGTTCGAGGCCCCAGTCTGAAAGGAAGTCCTGCATTGGTCCCTCTTCCGCCTCAACGACAACCTTCGTTTCACTGAGGTTCAAAACATTCATGGAAAGCCAACGGAACGAATGGAACCAAGGATGGCTCTCGGGCAAGGTAGATCGCGGAGCTTCACGGATTTCCCAATCTGAATGTTTTAGAACTTCGGGCATTTCCTTTAACGGACGATCCGGGTTCACCATCAGTTTCCCAGGTGCCAGCGGAACGAATGTCGCGTCAATGTGGATTGCTCGGTAGTCATCGAATTCAACGCGGTGAATCCGGTACCCTCGCGGTTCAAGGTGGCGACGCAGCCATTCAATACCCATGTCGTTGGTGACGTGGCTTCGTTGGATAAATAGGTCGCGCCCACATCGGGCAATATCCGCAGCATCGAAAAGAGGTTCATATTCGCTGGTGACATAGCTTTCACCGCGCACCCAGTTCGGATCGTAAGAGGAGTCGGACATCTCGGGCTTCGGTGCGGCGGTCCAGCGTGCACCCGAAGCGAAGTACTTTTTAACCAAAGTGCGGTAGGCCCAGAACTCGAAGTAACGCGAGCGCCATGCCATCGGAGCTTCGAGGATTTCATCATCGAAAACGATCAGAACATCCCGAGGGTTGGCCTGGCAGTTGCCGCCGATGCTTGTCCAATTGGGTGTCACAATAGGTCGGGCGTGTTGAACAGTATCCGGGCGCCGGACAGTAACGCCCTCATTTTTAAGGACATTAACGAATTCGTCCAATTCCTGCTTTGCTTTGTTCACGGCAAGCGGAGAAATCGGACGCCCAGCGGCTTGAAGGTGGTAGCTTCTGGAACGTTCGAGATGTTCGACCGCCGTCACAGCCTCGAAACCGATTTCCCAAGTCAGATTGGCAGCACCCTCAAGCGTGCCAACGATGACTTCCTCCAGAGGATCCCATTCATTATTGGATTGGACTACGGACAAAATAACCCCCTTGAACTCGTAACAACTGCGACCCGGGCAACCCGGTATCCGTCACTATCACTTGTCGCGAGGATTCAATTAAATTCAAACATTCAAATTAATCTTCGCGCTTTTAGCGTCAACGCCTAAAAAACGTGACAAACTTTGTCGCCTAAACCTTCCCTTCGTTTCCTTGCATACACGCAGCTGGCAGTAAATTCACCGGCTGTATCGTGGCACAATCTGAACGCTGCAATACCGGAATCCTTAGCATTCTCGTCCGCAACTTGACAAGAAATCTTGATATTATTGTGTCTTAGTTTGACAGAGGAGAAACTCGGCGGATAGCGCAACAGAGCTTGAGCGGAAATCGTGAAGTTCATTCTATGAAAAAAGATCGATACTTTGCGGTGCTTTAGTGAACCGATTGACGCGCATGACCTTCAACCAGCACAACTTGATTTCTAACAAGTTACCGAAAAACACAGTTTTTTGCCGCGAAAATAACGTAAGACACTGTTTCAAATTTGCAGAATAGGCGGGCCCAAATAGAGATTTGATTGTGCTTCGTAAACAATAACTGATGGACGAGCACTTAGAACTTGCCGCTGGGTTAACTTAGAATCACCTGACCGGGTTGCTTAAGTGCTGGAAAACCAAGGCGACGCAAGGTGTTTGAGGAAGATCAAAGAGTGTTTGAGTAAATCTAAAAAGACACTAATGCGGCCCGCCTTTGTTATCCGAAATCGTTCGGAACTCGCTTCCAAGCCAAGGGAACCGGGACGTCATTGGTTCAACAAAATGCAAATCCATCAGGTTTTTCATGGTTCGATGGATAAGTTGTGATGTCGCGATAGGGCAAACGTTGCTGGTAAACAGCGAAACGGTGCGGACAAAGCTTTTGCCAGGAAATGGTAGCACCCTGGTATTTTCATGGTATCGCCTTGCGCGGTAATAGCTGGCTGCCGTTGTTATCGTCCAACCGCTACTGTCCGCGACCAATCCTATTACGGATTGATTGCACTCAAGCTCGAATTTGTTTGGCAAGTTTATCTTGCTGCGCGTTAACTGCATTTCGATCAGCTTGCCAATCGTGTGATCCCGAGAATATCTCAGAAAAGGAAGTGAGTGTTTGGCGCTGATCAGATCCTTGACCTCTCCATTGTAATCCGGCGGGAGGATGACAATAAATGGATCCCGCATCAGCGGATATTCCATTAGACCTTCGACATTCTCGGCCGGTCGGGTAGCAATTCCGGCATCCAATTTCTGAGCCTGTAATTTCTCGATGATTTCGTGGCTAGGGCGGGCAAAGTGACGAAAATTGCAGCGCGGTAGAGCGGCGGAGAGAAAGCTAAAAAACTCCGGTGCGATTTGGTTATCGAAATCGTCGATCAGCGCCAGTCGCAAATCGGTCGCGTGTTGCCATCTGCCTGATCTGATTTCAGCCTCTCCGCGTTTCAGCGCCGTCATCCCTTCATATACATGCCGGGCAAAGACGGTTCCGGCGGGTGTCAGACCCATTGGCCGACGCCCGTGATCCACCAGTTCAACCCCCAAAGCGCCTTCCAAGCTTCGTAAATGATTTGAGACTGTGCTTATGGATAGCCCTGTTTCGGCTGAAACCTTTTGAACGGATCCCAGTTTGGATATAAGCTGAAAAACTTCCAACCATCTAAGGCTCAATGGTTTTCTGGTCATTGTCGAATCCCGAAATTTAAGCGCTTTCGGAAAAGCGAAACAAAGTTTCGCTTTTTTCGCAACAAAATTTTTGATTCACTCTTTCCCAACCCTCAGATTATGTTTCTATCACTTAACCAGAGTTCGAAATCTCACAAAAACCGAACACTGAATACCAGCACGGAGAAAGTAATCAAAATGATCAAGAAAAACCTGTTGACGACGGCCTTCGCCGGGATTGCTGCCTTGACCGCCTCGCAGGCTGCAGCGCTGGACGAAATCACCGTCGCGTACTTCTTAGAATGGCCAATGCCTTTCCAGTATGCCAAAGCGAATGGAACATATGAAGAAGAGCTTGGTGTTAAAATCAACTGGGTGTCGTTCGATACCGGAACGGCCATGTCGGCTGCGATGGCGTCCGGCGACGTTCAGATCGCTGTCAGCCAAGGGGTGCCGCCTTTTGTGGTAACAACCTCGGCAGGTCAGGACATTCAGATCGTGGATGTCGCCGTCAGCTATTCCGATAATGACAATTGCGTCGTGGCAGAAGCCCTGGAAATCGACAAGTCCAGCGCTAAGGAGTTGGATGGCAAGAAAGTCGGAGTACCGATCGGAACTGCAGCGCACTATGGCTTCCTATCCCAGATGGCTCATTTCGGCGTGGACGTCGGTTCCATGGAAATCGTTGACATGGCGCCTGCGGATGGCGCGGCCGCCTTTGCGCAAGGTAACCTGGATATGGTGTGCGGCTGGGGCGGCGCATTGCGTCGTATGGTCGAGCACGGCAACATCCTGTTGACAGGCGCCGAAAAGGAAGAGTTGGGCATTCTGGTTTTTGACGTGACCAGCGCACCTTCCGGCTTTATCGAAGAAGAGCCCGAGCTTTTGTCGAAGTTCCTGAAGGTAACAGCAGATGCGAACGCCAAATGGAATGCAGGTGACGCCAAGGATGAAATGCTGCCGGTAATCGCCAAAGATGCGGGTATGGACCCTGCAGATGCCGAGGCGACGATAGCAACTTTCACATTCCCCTCTGTTGACGAGCAACTGTCTGACAAATGGCTCGGAGGCGGTGCTCAGGAATTCATGAAAGGCGTTGCGAACGTGTTTGTTGAAGCAGGCAGCATCGAATCTGCGTTGGATTCGTATGACGGCACTGTCAATTCAGGTCCTCTGGCTTCCGCGGCCAACTAAATCGAATAAAAAGAAATGCAGACCGGCTCGAATCTCGGGCCGGTCCTTTAATAAGCAGGAAGGATGCAGGATGCCAGAGTTGGACATCGTAGAGTTGTCCATGCGCTTCGACCTACCGAATGGAACTTCGGTTCAGGCGCTGAAGGATGTGTCGCTGAGTTTGAAAGAAGGTGAACTCATGTCCGTTCTGGGCCCGTCAGGGTGCGGAAAGACGACCTTGCTTAACATTGTTGCCGGCTTTCTGGCACCGACCTCCGGCAGGGTAGAGCTCAATGGCCATTTGGTCAAAGGGCCGGATGCTGAACGCGGGATGGTGTTCCAGAAGGGTGCTTTGTTCGAGTGGATGAACGTCCGTGAAAACGTGGAATTCGGCCCCCGAATGAAGGGTATGCCAAAAGCGGAACGCGATAAGATATCGGATCACCTGCTTGAAGTTGTCGGATTGCAGGATTTCAAGGACAAGGCGGTTTATGAGCTGTCAGGTGGGATGCAGCAGCGTGTCGCGCTGGCCCGATGCTTGGCTAATGAACCCGATGTCATTCTGATGGATGAACCACTTGGTGCTTTGGACGCGTTGACGCGTGAAAAAATGCAGGGTCTGGTTCTTAAGCTTTGGAAAGAAACGGGTAAGACAATCATTCTGATCACTCACTCTGTCGAAGAGGCGCTGCTGTTGGGCGAACGTCTGATCGTGATGGCGCCACGTCCCGGGCGAATTCACAAGGAATACAGGCTGCCGTTTGCCGAACGCGGTGTTAACGCCGACCTGCGAGACGTTAAAAAATCCGAAGGTTTTGCCGAGAAACGCGATGAAATCCTGTCGATGATTTGGGAGATGGAAGAAGAAATCATGGGTCGCACGGAGCAGGTCGCATGATTGTACTTATTTTCTACATAGGGCTGTTTGCCGGGGCCTTCTTCATTGTCTATGCATTGCGTCGTGGCCTGCAATCGCGCCAAGATTTCACCAGCCTTAAGACGGTGACCTTTGGTGATGAAAGTGCGGTTAGGGCGGATAGGGCGGCTTCAATAATCTCAGTTGTTGTGATTTTCTTAATCTGGGGTGCGTTCACCGGATCCAAGTTAATGCCAATACACGTTCCGGGCCCGTTCGTAGGTGAGACGCAATTCACCTATACCCTTGAACACCCAGATGGCAGCACTGATGACGCAACTGTATTCGTCCGCGTTCCTTCATTCGGAGAAGAAGTGGAGGATTTCAATGTCGACGCTGGCAGCGGGTTCGCTAAGGACGATGCCTTTGCAGCGCCTGCAGGTCGTTCATCGACCATATTATTTGACAAGAATGATGAAACCTCGCGCAAGGACGGTGCAAAGATCATCGCAATTAATGGCACGCCTATTGGTCAGGGCGACAAAGTGGATAGTGGTGACGGATCAATCACCTTGACTGACAAGGGGGCAATTAGCTTCACGCCGAAACAGGGTCTGCAGATGAACCCGATTTGGTTGCCTGCACCCGAGACGGTTGTGGCCAGATTTTTTGAGATCGCAAATGAGGGCTACCAGAACTTCTCGCTCTGGCAGCACTTGGGATGGTCATTGTTGCGCGTTATTGCAGGTTTTGTCGCCGGAGCTTTGGTTGGTATTCCGTTGGGCTATGCCATGGGCCTTTCGGGTTGGTTTCGAGGCTGGTTCGACCCAATTGTCGAATTTATGCGGCCCGTTCCGCCACTGGCGCTGATCCCGCTGGTCATCATTTGGTTCGGCATTTGGGAAACAGGCAAAATTGTTCTGCTTTTCCTCGCTGCGCTATGGATTATGACCATCGCGGCCCGAGCGGGCGTATCTGGAGTGAACATCTCTAAAATTCACGCAGCCTATTCGCTAGGGGCGTCTAAGTGGCAGATCATGCGTCACGTGATCGTTCCGAATTCGCTTCCGGAAATCTTTACGGGTGCAAGGGTCGCAATGGGAGTCTGCTGGGGTACAGTTGTTGCCGCAGAACTCGTCGCGGCGCAAAAGGGTGCAGGAATGATGATCATCGCGGCCTCGAAATTCCAGCTAACGGACATTGTTATCATGGGTATCGTGATGATCGGTATCATTGGTTACGGGATCGATATTTTGATGCGCAAGGCCGAAAACTGGCTTGTGCCGTGGAAAGGTCGCAGCTGAACGCGCAAAACTCGCAGAAAACCCCGGGGAGCGCCCGGGGTTTTTTCTTTAGCTGCGAATTCTAACGAAATCTGGATCATAGGGCGATGGCGCAATGACATGCACGTTGACCCGATCGCCGCATAAGTCCAGCTCCATGGTTGCACCTTCTTTTGCAAACTCAGGCAAAACAAATGCGTAAGCCAAGTTCATTCCAACGCGGTGTCCCCAATCGCCGGACGTAATTGTGCCTACGACGCGGCCATTTTCCATCAGCGAAGCCCCGCTATGCGCGGGCGCGTGTTCACAGTCCACGCGCAGCGTCACAAGTTTACGATTTGGTCCTTTGGCATGGCGATCCACTAACGCATCTTTGCCTACAAAGTCATTTTTTTCGAACTTCACAAACCGATCTAATCCGGTCTCAAACGGATTGAACTCGGTTAGCAGATCAGCTTTCCAATGGAGAAAACCTTTTTCCATACGCATTGAATCCACGGCTCGTGCACCGAATAAGCGCAAGCCATAAGCCTCGCCTGCCTTTCGTAAGGCGAGATAGGCCGCATAAAGCGAAGCGTTGGGAACATGGATTTCGTAAGCAAGCTCGCCGGAAAAACTGACCCGCATAACAGTGGCGGGTGCTATTCCTACGAAGCACTCCCGCACGCATAGCCACGGGAAAGCATCGTTTGACCAATCTCCCCGCGCACAGGCTGCCAGTACGTCACGCGCGTTGGGTCCGGCCAGGACTAATATTGTCTGTTCGTTTGTCAAAGATCGGATATTGACGTCTTCGTCATCGTGAACATGACTGCTGAGCCAGTCCATGTCGTGATACTCGCTGGCGGCAGCCGACCCGTACCAGACTCGATCCGGCCCCCGGTCACTGGCGGGTAGATTGGCCAGTGTGGCCTCGCCCTTTACCATCCCATGGTGATTCAGCAGGTATCCAAGCCCAACCCTTCCGTTCCGTCTTGTCACCGTGCCGCAGAACATTCGGTCAAGAAACGCGTGACGATCCTCACCTGTGATTTCGAAACGGTTGAACCCGTTGACTTCACACAAGCCAACATTTTCCTGAACTGCTTTGACTTCACTTGCAACGACATCGAATACTTCATCGAAACTGAAACTCAGAGCGTGATCAAAATCTGAAGCAGGTTTGATAAAATCAACCCGCTCCCACCCGTTCACTACCGCGAACTCCGCGCCTTCAGCTGCCAAGACAGGCGTCAGAGGCGTGGTTTTGGCTGGTCGCCCGGCGGGGCGGTGCTCATGAGGAAAGTGAAAGCGAAATTCGTTCTGGTAATCTTCGATTGCCTTCAAACCAGTTAACTCGACATTGGCGTGGCCAGTGAACCGACGCGGGTCAAGAACCCATGTATCGTAACACGCCTCGCCATGAACAATCTGTTGCGCCAACAACCACCCATGGCCGCCGCCTTCCCCCAGCCCGGCGCGCAGGCCGATGATACAGAACGCGTTGCGTTTGCCGGGTATTGGACCGACAAGGGGGGCGCCATCAATCGTATAGGTGATTGGCCCATTGACGACGGTGTGAATGCCGACCTCCATCAGCGCAGGCATTCTGGCAAATGCCCCTTCCAATACATCAGTAACGCGGTCCAGGTCATCGGGACAAAGCGCATTGACGAAATTCGGGTCAATTCCGTCCATACCCCACGTCTTACAATCCTGTTCGTAAAAACCGACCAAAAGACCGTTCTTTTCCTGACGGCAATAATAATCACTGATCGGACAACGGATAAGCGGCATTCTGTGGCCCGCTTCTTTGATTGCAGTTATCTCTTCGGTCAGAAAATATTGATGCTCCATCGCTGCCACGGGATGGTGCACACCCATCATCGCGCCAACTTCGTTAACCCTGTAACCGCAAGCATTCACTACAATATCACAGTCGATATCGCCGTGTTCAGTGTGTACCGTCCACGTGTCGTCCTTATGCTGGGTCAAGCCGACCACGGGAGTGTTCCGATAAACTTCGGCCCCAGCCTTTCGGGCACGCCGGGCCAAAGCCTGACACAGTTGTGCTGGGTCGATATCGCCATCCAGCGGATCCCACAGCCCGCCAATCAAATTTTCCGTAGAAATCAGAGGGTGTCGACGTGCGCATTCCTGTGCGCCTATGACTTCAAAGTGAACATCCATTCCACGCGCCATTGAGGCAAAGTGGCGATATCCTTGCATTTGAGCCTCGGTATTGGCCAGCCGAATGCCACCATCCCCGTGGTGGTAGTTAATTGGGTACTCGGGGTCGTTGGCCAATTCCTTGTACAGATTGATAGAATGAGTCTTAAGGCCCACCATAGTCTGGTTTGCGCCAAAATTAGTGACTTGGGCTGCAGAATGCCAAGTTGTTCCGCTGGTCAGTTCATTACGCTCAACCAGAACAACATCTGTCCATCCTTCTTGAGTAAGGTGATACAAAGTCGAGCACCCGGCGATGCCTCCGCCGATAACCACAACCTTTGTCCGAGATTTCATAAGGCCGCCTCCGGTAACTTCCGAGGCATTAGGCTGAGCATTCCAACGGAACCGCAATACCGGGAGCGAATGTCAGAAAAAATCGAAAGAGAGATGCGAAAAAATGATATTTCCGCGCGGCTTTTCACCGCGCGGTTTATTTGGTTTTCTACTTCGTCTCATGCGAGCAATTTCGCCACAGACTTTTGCCAGCGATGGCTTATCCGAAAACCCGTCCTAGTGCGCCGTCGACTGCATCGGTTATCTGGTCGATATCATCAGCGGTCGCAATCAGTGCCGGCGAGAAGCAAAGCGTGTTGTTCCGGCTAGGGATTGATCGGTTGGTCGCGCCAATTATCACGCCCTGCGCCATACAGTCGGCCACAACAGCCTGAACTTTCTTTTCATCCATAGGTTCTTTGGTCGCCCGATCCGAAACAAGTTCCGCACCAAAGAAAAGACCCTTGCCGCGCACATCCCCGATCACTTGGTGTTTTTCCATCAATCCATGAAGGTTGCCCATCAGACGCTCACCCATGTCGGTGCAGTTCTGCAGCAGATTTTCATCCTCGATGATGCGCATGTTTTCAATCGCTGCCGCTGGACCAGCGGTGCAGCCACCGAAAGTGGAAATGTCTCGGAAATAGTTCAACGGATCCGAGGCGTCGTCCTTGAACATGTCGAATACTTCCTCAGTTGTGACCATAACGGCAATGGCCGCATAACCCGAGGCGACGCCTTTGGCCATCGTTACGAAATCTGGCTTGATGCCGTATTGCTGGTAGCCAAACCAAGTGCCGGTCCGGCCAACGCCGCAGACGACCTCGTCGATATGCAGCAGCACGTCGTATTTTTTACAGATCTCTTGGACGCGTTCCCAGTAGCCCTCTGGCGCTTCGATCACACCGCCGCCCGCTGTGACAGGTTCCAGGCACAAAGCGCCCACTGTCTCGGGACCCTCGCGCAGAATTACCTCTTCAATAGCGTCGGCTGCTGCCTTGCCAAATGCTTCGCCGGATAGGTCCTCCAAGCCGAGCTCGTGCTTGCGATACTCCATGCAGTGAGGAACACGGATAAAATCGGGTGCAAACGGTCCGTACTGAGCGTTGCGTTCATCCTGACCGCCCGCCGACATCGCCGCCAGAGTCGAGCCGTGGTAGTCACGGTCGCGGTAAAGGATTTTGGTTTTTTTGCCGCCATAGCGTTTATGGGCGATCTGGCGAACCATTTTGAACGCCTTCTCGTTCGCTTCGGAACCGGAGTTCGTGTAGTAAACCCGGCTCATACCAGGCATTTTGTCGATCAGTTTTTCAGCAAAAATAGCACCCGGAATCGAACCCGCTGAATTTGCAAAATAGCACAGCTTCATCAGCTGATCATACACGGCCTTGCATATCGATTCGCGACCATATCCAACATTGACCGTCCAAACACCGCCTGACACGGCGTCCAGATGTTCTTTGCCATTCTGGTCCCAGACGCGCATGCCCTTGCCTTCGACAATGATACGCGGATCGTTGGTTTCAAAGGGTTTATGCTGCAGCAGATGGTGCCAGATGTGAGCGCGGTCTGCCTCAACTACATGAGAGAGGTCGTTTTCGTTGAACGTGCCGTCCATGACATGTCCTTTCAGTCAAATGCGATGTTCCGGATGTGGGAACAGTCCCACGATAGCATGAATTTGCGATAGCACAGATCACCGCGAATGGCCTGTCGACAATAGGGCCAGATGGGATGATAGATTATCGCCAGACCCTTGGCTTGCGGTATTTCTACGGGTTTGTCACGCAGCCAACTTTGTGATCAATTCGCGCCAACCGAGATTTGGGAGGATCCGCAAATGGCAGCATCAAATATTTACGAGCGTCATTTGGACAAATGCGCCGCAAATTACACTCCGTTGACGCCGGTAAGCTTTATTCAGCGTTCGGCGCATGTTTATCCCGACTATCCATCGGTAGTTTACGGAGCCCGCCGATACACTTGGGCGGAAACCTATGCCCGTTGCTGCCGTCTTGCCAGCGCGCTGTCGGCACACGGTGTGCAGTCGGGGGAAACGGTTTCCATTATTGCAGCGAATATCCCTGAACTGTACGAAGCGCATTTTGGCGTCCCAATGATCGGAGCAGTTCTAAATGCAATAAACACGCGGTTGGATGCGGCGATTATCGCGTTCATTCTGAATCATGCCGAGTCAAAGGTCCTGTTTGTCGATCCAGAGTTTTCCGGCGTAGTTAAAGAGGCCTTAAAACAGGTCGAACGCGACCTGTTGGTCATCGATATTGAGGACGCTTCTTTCAAAGGTGGTGAGAAACTGGGTACTTTGTCTTACGACGCTCTGTTGGCGGAAGGAAATCCGGAGTTCGCTTGGTCTCTGCCTGCCGACGAATGGGACGCGATCACATTGAATTACACGTCAGGGACCACGGGTTATCCAAAGGGTGTGGTGTACCATCACCGCGGAGCTGCGTTGAACGCACAGTCGGACCTGCTGGATTGGAACATGCCGAAACACTCGGTGTATCTTTGGACACTGCCAATGTTTCACTGCAATGGATGGTGTTTCCCCTGGGCGATGGCGGCAAACGCTGGAGTTTCAATTTGTCTGCGCGCAGTACGCGCGGAACCAATTTATGCCGCTTTCAGGGACGAAAAGGTTACTCACTTTTGCGGAGCTCCGATCGTATTGAACATGTTGGCCAACGCGCCGGATGAACTCAAGGATTTCGATCACGAGATCAAGGTGATGACTGCTGGTGCCCCACCACCCGCTGCAGTTATCGAAAAGATGGAAGGTATGGGAATAGAGGTCACGCATGTGTATGGCCTGACCGAAACCTACGGCCCTTCAGTGGTTTGTGCCTGGAAAGACGAATGGAACGACAGGACCGCCGAGGATCGCGCAGCGCTCAAAGTCAGGCAGGGCGTTCGGTACACTGCCTTGTCGGGGTTAATGGTGGCTGACCCAGAGACAATGGAACCTGTTCCCGCCGACGGAGAGACGATGGGCGAGATATTCATGCAAGGCAACGTCGTGATGAAAGGTTACCTGAAGAATGCCGATGCAACGGACAAGGCATTCAAGGGCGGATGGTTTGCGTCAGGCGATTTGGGCGTCATGCATCCTGACGGCTACATCGCGCTGAAAGACAGGTCCAAAGACATCATCATTTCAGGCGGCGAGAATATCTCATCCGTTGAAGTCGAGGATGTTCTTTACAAGCATTCTGCAGTAATGGATGCCGCCGTAGTTGCCCGCCCCGACGACAAGTGGGGAGAGACGCCCTGTGCGTTTATCGAATTGAAGCCGGGGAGCGACGCAACCGAGGCTGAAATCATCAGTTTCTGCCGGGAAAACATGGCCCATTTCAAAGCGCCTAAAACGGTTGTGTTTGGTTCATTGCCCAAGACGTCGACGGGTAAGATCCAAAAATTCAAACTGCGGGATCAAGCGCGTGCTTTGGGTTAAGCATTCGTCTTTTCGAAAATTGACAGATCAAGCTTTAACATTTCGCCCATCCAGAGGGCGCGATCCCGGTGGTCAGCCAAGTGGTTGCCAGTTTCTGGATGGGTGAAAATAGTCAAACCGTTTCGATTCAGCATCAGCCACGGAATTACTTGGTCAAAGGCGTCGGGGGCAAAGCCCAGCTGACAGCTCCAGCGCGGATGCGGACCAACATTTCTGGCGTGCATCCGACCCATCTGTACGGGAAACAGCCGAGAGACATCTTCGCATAGCTTTTGTGCGAGGTCTTGCGTTTCTGCATCGAAGTAAACGTGCGCATGATAGCCGGTAATCTCTGGCATGGCGTATCCTTTGAATTTTGGAAGAGCCTACACAAGAACGGCACGCTGTCACTTCGTTGTTGTCACACAGTGTCTGTGCGCGCGGTCAGGTCGGCGCATTCGCGTCAGGATACGCTGCTGCAAAAGCCGGAAGATTGCCGCAAGCTGCCTCAACTGACAAAAGTTTAGGCATATCAGACAGATCGACTTGCCAACGCCTGGCATTGTAAATCTGCGGCACAAGGCAAATGTCGGCAAGTCCTGGCGTTGAGCCGGCGCAATAAGGTGCCTGTTTAAACCCGCTCAACAATGCCTCAAACGCCAGCAGACCGGGGCGAATGAAATGGCGCATCCAGCTTCCGGGCATGTCGTCGGCGCCGTCACTCAGTTCAGTGGCATGTCGGGCGACGGAAAGGTTGCAGACTGGATGAATATCGACGGCGATACTGTAAGCTAAAGCTTGAGCCGCAGCCCGTTCTGCTGGTTCGTTTGGCAGAAGGTTCAAGTTTCGCGTCCGGTCCAGATAATCGAGAATAGCGAGTGACTGTGTAAGGCGCAGCCCATCAATATCTAGAACCGGAACCAGCCCCTGCGGGTTTCGGGACAAATGCGAAGCCTCCCGGTGTGCTCCCTTAACCAAGTCGACAAATTCCGAGCGATAGCTGATTTCGGCCATATTCAGCGCGATCCGTACCCGGTAGCTGGCCGAAGATCGCCAGTAGTCATAAAGTATTACATCCGACATTTGAGCCTCTGGCTATCTTGGGTCATTGGCGGCAATGACGGCTCCAATATTTGTTTCATTTTTATGAAGGCTCATTCTTTTGAAGCGCAGCCGCCTTTATCGCCTGTTTCAGGATATTGTTGTCTCCTATGTGGTTGGCCAGAACCAAAATCAACCGAGCATTCAGAGCGTCGCTGTCCTGTCTTTCAAGCCCTTCATGGGCCTCAAGTAGATCGGCGTAAAAATCATCGGCGTGATCGAAATTCGCTGAAAGGATCAGATCGGCCATGATTTTTACTCCTTACCCGTGGCGCGGTGCATCGCGTGCCGGAATGCGTTTTCTTCAAATGTATCGCGTCTGGCCGCGACGTGCTGATCGGGTCGGATCAAATAAACCGCACTGGTCGCGTCACCTAGATAACGGCGTTTCAATGCCAGCGTTGGGTCGTCCTTTATTGACAATGCAAGTCTTGGGACAGGCACGCCGTCCACTTCAAAGTCATCCGGTGCGTCTGCGTCTATGGTCAGTAAAGTGAATCGATTGGCCAATTTGGGCAACAGAAAGGTGTCACCCAGCGGCGCGTCGGGGCAGGGCGATCCCGGTCGGGTGCTTGCCGGACCGTTCAGCCCATCTGCCGAGTTCAAAGGCGAGCCGTCATAGGTACAAGGCGTGCTCAAGCGACCGGAGTTGACCATCGGACGCGCAAAATCATAATGCTCGCTAAGGTCCAGAACGGCGTCGCGCAATATGCGGGACATTGGTGACTTGGGCGTGATGAAATCCGTCGAACGGGTGGAATTCAGAATGTTTTCGTCAGCTCCGAGGATCCGCTCGAGATCATAGCTGTCCAACAAGGATTCCGGCGCGCTTCCGTCCAGCACCATTTTCAGCTTCCAGCACAGGTTATCAGTGTCCTGCAAACCGGAATTGGCTCCGCGCGCTCCAAATGGGCTGACTTGGTGCGCGCTGTCACCGGCAAAAATCACACGTCCATGGCGAAATTGCTCCATGCGGCGACATTGGAAAGTATAGATACTGACCCATTCCAGTTCGAATTTAACATCCTCGCCCAACATGGCCTTGAGACGCGGGATCACATTCTCGGGGCGTTTTTCTTTTTCTTTATCGATATCCCACCCCAGTTGCAGGTCGATCCGCCAGACACCATCAGGTTGCTTGTGCAGCAACGCCGACTGGCCCCTGTTGAACGGAGGGTCAAACCAGAACCAGCGTTCCGACGGAAAATCGGCATCCATCACGACATCGGCAATCAGAAAGTTATCCTCGAACACACGCCCAACGAAATCTTCGCCCAACATGGTTCGCATTGGAGAAGCAGCGCCGTCGCAGGCGATTACCCAATCGGCTTCGACGGTGTAAGACCCCTCGGGCGTATCCACCTCAAGCCGGACGTGATCAGGATGGGTTCCGACTGCTTCAACCTTATTGCGACCGCGGATTTCTATTGGTGCACCTTCGGATTGCAGCTCGCGGACACGGTTGACCAAAAACTGCTCAAGATAGTATTGTTGAAGGTTGATGAACGCCGGTCTTTGATCTCCTTTTTCGGGCTGCAGATCAAATTCATAGACTTGCCGGTCGTCAAAAAAGACCTTTCCCTTGTTCCACAAAACGCCCTTGTCGACCATGGCCTGCCCACAGCCCAACCGATCAAGGATTTCTAACGGGCGTTTGGCAAAGCAAATGGCGCGACTGCCAAAACTGACCTTGTCATTATCATCCAGCACGATAACTTCGACACCCTGCTGGGCCAGATCGATGGCTGCCGCCAGCCCAACGGGGCCAGCGCCGACAACAATGATCTTGTGGCGGACCGGTACCGGCGCCGCCTGGTCCGGGTTGGATTGATAGGCATACAGCGGAACTTCGAATACCTTGTTCACAGTTGCTCTCCCCTTCCATGGCTCAGAGGGCGTTCGACGAAAGCGCCCCGCGCAGTTTGGCTGTAGGATTTGGCTTATCGTCTCATTATCCGTAACGACCCGACACGATCTGGATCAAGTTCAGGCCGGGATTTATTAACCTTGCAAAGCCTCCCACATTTCAAGATCTCGCTGGGCAGTCCAGATACGAGGGGTGTCGATCCCGCGAGCTTCGTCATAGGCACGGGCTACGTTAAACGGAAGGCAGTGCTCGTATATTGCATAGTTTGAAAATTTTGGGTCGCATTCAGCACGAACTGCGTCCCATGCTTCTTTCAAAGTGCCACCGCGTGCAGCAACCTTGGCGGCAGGTCGGTAGGTGCTGTCAACGAAATCGCGGGTGTTTTCGATGGCGGCGTTGACCATGTCCTTACCGACCAGCGCATCGCCCCGTCCTGGTGCAATCGCATCCACGTCGAACCACTTTATCTCATCCAACGTGTCACCCCAGTCACCGAAATGCCCGTCGCCGCAGTAGCAAGCAGAGTGATATTCAACGATGTCGCCAGTGAACATCACGTTCTGATCGGGCACGTGGATAACAATATCTCCAGCAGTATGAGCGCGGCCCAAATGCATTAAATCGACCCGTCGATTGCCCAGATAGATTGTCATGGTGTCGCTGAACGTGGTGGTTGGCCAGGTTAGCCCGGGAATGCTTTCATGACCTTCGAACAGGCGTGGGAAACGCTGGAATTCGCTGTCCCAGTCTTCTTGGCCGCGTTCCACAACCATGGCGCGGGCCATGTCCGACATTACAATCTGTTGCGCATTAAAGGCGCTTGCACCAAGGACGCGTACAGCATGGTAATGGGTAAGCGTCACATGGGTGATCGGTTTGTCGGTAACCGAACGCACGCATTCGATAACTTTGTTCGCAAGTCTGGGTGTCGCCTGCGCTTCGACGATCATGACACTGTCGTCACCGATGATCACACCTGAATTCGGGTCACCTTCGGCTGTAAAGGCATACAGCCCGTCGCCAACTTCGGTGAAAGAGATTTTCTTTTCGGACATGTCCCCCTGGGACGCGAATGCTTTGGCCATGGTGGGTTCCTTATCGTGCGTAGGGGTTTTCAAGGGCAGGCAAAACGGTACCAACGCAGTCGCCAAATCCGATGGTGTATCCATCGCCGTTGGCTATGCCTTTCAACGTCAGGGTGTCGCCGTCTTCGATGAAGCTACGCGTTTCGCCAGTTGCAAGTGTCATCGGTTCCTTCCCACCCCAGCTGAGTTCCAGAAGCGAACCCCGCTCAGGTTTGGACGCACCGGAGATCGTTCCAGATCCTAGAAGATCACCGACATTCATTGGACAGCCTGACGTCGTGTGGTGCGCCAGTTGTTGAGCGGCCGAATAGTACATCTGGTTATAGTTAGTCCGAGCAATTGTGGTTTCAGGTTTGCCTTCAGGGGCAATCGTTACCTCTAGATCGATGTCATAAAGCATGGGGCCGCAATCTTTGAGGTGGTCCAGCAACTCGAACTCACGTTCTGGTGTGGCGCAACGGAACGGTTCAAGGGCGGGTTTGGTCACGATCCAAGGGCTAATCGAAGTGGCGGTGGCCTTCGCTTGAAACGGCCCAAGCGGCTGATATTCCCACGCCTGAATGTCGCGGGCTGACCAATCATTAAGCAGAACATAACCAAAAATTTGATCGTCGGCTTCCTGCACCGATATCGGACCGTCTGAAGGTGTGCCAACGATCGCTCCCATCTCGAGCTCGATGTCAAAGCGCCGACACGGAAGGAATGCGGGCTTGTCATGGTCTGGTGACTTCAATTGCCCCCAAGGACGACGGATATCTGTACCAGAGACTACTACTGATGATGCGCGCCCATTGTAGCCGATTGGTATGTGCAGCCAATTCGGGGGCAGTGCGTTTTCCGGACCACGAAACATGGTGCCGACGTTAAAAGCGTGATTTCTGCCCGCATAGAAATCAGTATATTCGCTAACTGCGAACGGCATATGCATCTCGACGTCGGCCTGTGGAACAAGCAACGTTTCAACACGTTCCTGTTCTACTGATCCTTCTGCCAACAGCTCAGTCAGGCGCTCGCGAAGGGCGGCCCAGACGGCCGGACCTTGTTCCATTAGCGGGTTCCAGAAGGGAAGATCGAAGAGCGGTTCATCGGAAAGGGAAATTATCCCCCTTGCTTCGGCTTCTGTTACGTTTAGGATCAGGTCGCCGATCGCAACCCCACACTTTGGTTCATCGTCTTTAATCGAAAACACGCCATAGGGCAGGTTATTCAGTGGAAACGGGTGTCTTGCGTCATTGGCAGATGTCACCCAAGAGAATTTCAATGGCATGTTTCGTCCTTAGTTGTCGCGCGGACAGGCGTTTCGCCTGCGGGTTTACGAACCGGGGCGGATGGATTTCAGCCCAAGCAAAATAGCAGCCGCAATCATGAAACTTCCACCGATCCGGTCCAGCCATAACCTGGCCGGACCTTTAAGGCGCTTGGCCAGCCAACTTGCATTGCCGCCGTAGACGGTAAGAAACATGGCATCCAAGATCAGGTATGTGGCGGATAGGATAGCAAATTGTGACCAAAAGGGCAGAGCACCATCGATGAACAGGGGAAATAACGCGGCAAAAAACACCACTGCCTTAGGGTTGGCTGCTGAGGTAATAAAACCTTGCAACCACAAAGATTTGCGACTGGCGAGCGCGGCTATTTGCATTGCCTTGCGTTTGGCTCTCAGGATCGTTCGCGCACCAAGAAAGATCAAATAAGCGACACCTAACCACTTGATCACCGTCAATGCGCTGCCGGATGCAGCAATCAACGCTGCCAGTCCAAGGCCGGCCGCCAACATCTGCAAAAAGTTGGCCGTTAAATCCCCGGCAGCAGTGAATATTCCGCGTCCAAGACCATTGACAGCACAATTCGACAGCATCAGCAATTGGCTGGGGCCGGGCGTGCTCATCAATAGCAGGACGGTCGCGACATAAGTGATCCAGATATCAAAGCCCATATCGGCTATTTCTTTCCTGGGGTACCATCAAACTTCTTTTCGATATCCGTCCAACAATCAATGTAGTCATCTTGCATCGGCGCTTCGTTCGCCGCAAACCCCGTCAGATGTTGCGGGAAACGTGTCTCGAACATGAATGACATAGTGTTATCCAGCTTGTCAGGTCCCAAGTTGGAATTCGAAGCTTTTTCAAAAGCTTCTTTGTCCGGCCCATGTGGTAGCATCATATTGTGCAAGCTCATGCCGCCGGGGACAAAACCCTGAGGTTTGGCATCATATTGGCCGTAGATGTTACCCATTAACTCGGACATGATGTTCTTGTGATACCAAGGCGGACGGAAGGTATCTTCCATCACCATCCAGCGTTCCCGGAACAGAACAAAGTCGATATTTGCGGTGCCGGGTTGCCCGGACGGGGCGGTCAATACGGTAAAGATCGAAGGGTCCGGGTGATCGAAAAGGATGGCTCCGACAGGGCAATAATTTCGAAGATCATATTTGTACGGCGCGTAATTTCCGTGCCAAGCAACGACATCCAAAGGACTATGACCGATTTTGGTGGTGTGGAATTGACCACACCATTTAATCGTGACGGTTGAAGGCGCATCGCGGTCTTCAAAAGCTGCGACAGGTGCCTTGAAGTCGCGCGGATTGGCCATGCAATTGGCGCCAATTGGTCCTCGCCCAGGCAATTCGAATTTTTGTCCGTAATTTTCGCAAACGAACCCTCGCGCCGGACCCTCTAAAACTTCGACGCGGTACAACAGTCCGCGCGGGAGAATAGCAATTTCCTTTGGCTCGAGATCAATGACTCCTAATTCTGTCGCAAATCGAAGACGGCCTTCCTGTGGTACAACCAACAGTTCGGAATCGGCGGAAAAGAAATAATCGTCCACCATCGATTCGGTAACCAAGTAAATGTGGCTTGCCATGCCAACTTGAGTGTTCACGTCGCCTGCGGTGGTCATCGTGCGCATGCCTGTCAGCCAAGTCAGCCCAACAGCAGAATGGGGTACAGGGTCCCAACGATATTGACCAAGGCTGATCACATCTGGGTCGACATTTGGTGCCGATTTCCAATAGGGAAGATTGATCTTCTCGTATCGGTGCGAGTGCTTTACCGAAGGGCGGATACGGTAACACCATGTCCGCTCTGGGTGTTGGACGGTGAAGGCAGTTCCGCTCAACTGCTCACCATACAGGCCATAATTGCATCTTTGCGGGCTGTTCATCCCTTGTGGCAAAGCATCTGGCAGAGCTTCGGTTTCAAAATCGTTGCCAAAGCCGGGCATGTATCCGGCGTGGGTTCCAACAGGCGTCGCAGCCTGGGTCAAATGATGCGGATCAGTGGGGCGATTCATGGCGCGGTCCTCTCTTTCCTGCTTGTCGGATAATAGTTGTTTTTGTAACTAACAAGGATGACACACCCAAAAAACGACGAAAAAGATGAATTCGACCTTCAGAATTTTCTGCCTTTCCTGCTGAATCAGGCGGCCGAGGCAAGCTCGCTTGAGTTTCAGCAGGTTTATAAGAACCGATTTGGAATGCTGCGTACGGAATGGCGGGTGCTGTTTCACCTTGGAAATTATGGCGAAATGACAGCGCGAGACATCGGTCAAAGAGCCAAGATTCACAAAACCAAGATCAGTCGCGCAGTACATAAACTGGAACAACGTCGGTTTCTCAGACGAATCCGAGATGAAAATGATCGGAGGGTCGAGCGTCTTTCGCTGACTCAAATGGGCACTTCCGCTTATCGTGAGCTGCGCTCAATCGCGCGGAATTACGACGGCAAACTAGCAGCGCAGTTCACCACTGCAGAGGCGGAATTGCTGCGCACTATGTTGCGACGTTTGGCTGGATTGGATTGACCACTGGAATTTCGAGGTCATGGCCATCAGATGTGAGTCTCAATGAGGTAGGATTGAACTATGGCAGCCGTAGACACCGATTCAGCGAAATCCAATGATCTCATAAATTGGCTGGTAACGCGTGGTCTGGAAGGAACCGGCGAGCATGATCTTCTGGACGGCTATTGTAGAAAATTGTTGGATCTGGATGTACCGCTTATGCGTTTTCATTCGGCGCAACCTGCTCTGCATCCGGCCTATGGCGGCACCGGTTACAGTTGGTATCATGATCAGGGCGGAGATTTTCAGACATTCGACTATAGCGAAACCCCTAGCCAGCAATGGCGGCAAAGTCCGCTCTATGCCATACTTAATGAGGGATTGGATGCAGTTCACGAACGTTTAGTTGACCAGAACACGGCCAGTCGATTTCCGTTGATTAACGAACTGCGTGAAAAAGGCGCGACCGAGTATTATGCGACTGGAATCAATTTTGGCGCGCCCGCAAAACTCAATCAACTAGGTGAAAACCGGCGTATTGATGGAGCTTTAATGTCATGGGCGACAAATGCGCCGAAAGGGTTCCAGCCTCAAGATCTTTCTTTGATAGTAAGTTCTTTGCCGCATCTGGGTCTGGCCTTGAAATCTGCTTCCAGCGCGACCGTGGCGAGAGACCTGATGAGGGTTTATCTGGGAAGTGACGCAGGTCAAAGAGTGCTTTCTGGCGAAATTAGAAGGGGTTCCTTGCAGCAGATTGACGCTGTGGTTTGGAATTTTGATTTGGAAGGATTTACTGGCCTGTCCGAAGAGTTGCCCGGGCTTGAGATCATTGACATGTTAAATGATTATCTTGCTGTCGCGGTCGACGTCGTTCACGAATTCCACGGCAGTATCCTGAAATTCATGGGCGATGGGCTTATGGCCATTTTCGATGTGGGCGAGATCGACGCCGATGCGCGTGCGGCGCTGAACGCGACGGCTGCCCTGCAAAAAAGAATGGCAGAATTAAACACCCGACGCCTGGCAGACTCTCTGCCAGTGACTAACTTCACTCTGGCTTTGCACGCCGGAGAAATTCTTTACGGAAACATAGGCGCAGAAAGCCGGTTGGATTTCACTGTAATTGGACCGACGGTTAATCAAGCAGCTCGAATTGCCGGAATGCACCGTTCGCTGGGCCAACGGATTCTTTTGTCAGATGACGTGGCGCGCGCGGCGCAACCGTGCGAACACGATCTGGTTTCGGTAGGGCGCTACATGTTGCGGGGCGTGGCCGAACCCAAAGAGCTTTTTACAATTCATAGGCTGTGAAAAAGGGCCGCATGCATTGAGTTGAGATGTTGAAGTTATAAACGAGCGTCATTCGCTGTTCGCTGACATGGTGTTGTTGCCAAGGTATACAATGCGAGAGCGGTATTGCGTTCGCCTCGCCATGGGGCAAACCCCAGCATAAAGTGATTTCTTTTCAATACAAAGGCAATGTCAGATATGCCTTCGATCGCACCAATAGGCTTCCTGACTGTTAAGAAGCTAAACGCAAACTATTCCCCCTACTGTAGAAAGTGATCGGACCTTGCCGCAACTCAGCCGTGTGCGTTAATCAAAAGTCTATTTCTACGCCGGGTAAGTTCAGTTCCTTCATCATATCGCGCAATTCCTGTCGTGCCGCGATGTTGGAGATATTCAGTTGTTTTACACCGATGTCTTTTAGGTCCAATAGTGTCAGTCCACGTGGGAACAATTCGCGGAAAATAACTCTCTCGGAAAAGCCGGAAGCAACCCTAAAGCCGATCCGTTGCGACAGCATCTCGATAGCGCGCTGCATCTTTTCCTTGTTGACCATGCGCTGTGTACCGACACGGTTGCGCACCACGACCCAATCTATAGGTTTCAACCCTGCCTGCGCCCTAAGCTGACGCGCGTTCCAGACCATCTCGGAATACACGGACGGGCCAAGAATTTTCTCGCCCTTGGAGTCAATCCGGGCAAGCAGGTCAAAATCGATGAAGCTATCGTTCAATGGTGTGACAAGTGTGTCTGCCAGGGAATGCGCGACCTGACTTAGGCGCGTGTGTGAGCCGGGGCAGTCGATCAAAATAAAGTCGCTGTCACTTTCTAACTCTGAAACTGCCGCGGAAAGGCGGTGATCATAGATGTTTTCACCCGGTTTCAATCTGCTTGCGTCAATCTCGGGCAAGTCATGATGGCGCGGGCTTGGTAAAGAAATCCCCGAACCGTTCATAAAATTTATACGGTTCTCAAAGTAACGGCCCAAGCTTCGTTGACGCAGATCCAGATCGAGTGTGCTGACCTTGTGCCCCAATCGGGCAAGTGCGGTTGCCACATGCATTGAGACGGTCGATTTACCTGCACCGCCCTTTTCGTTTCCGACCACAATAATATGTGCCATGCCTGTATTCCCAAGTCCCGCCGTGTTTGCCCACACGTTGTTGTAAGCCACTATATGTTGTGTGGCGCAGGAAGGGAAGAACTCTAAGCCGTAGTTTATAGCAATATCAGCTTTGAATTCGATGGTCCGAGACCCGCTCGTCTCTTCAAATTCGCCTTCTTGCCAAAACCCTGGTCAGGTCTCAGTGTGACTTCAACGGCGCGGAGGGCTGGGATTGGATCACTTGTTTCTCAATGTTCTGAATGTGGTACTGCCAGTTTTGATTTGCGCCGGCGTTGGTTACTGCCTTGCTTTGATCGACGCACCGTTTGACAACAAGGTGATTGGCGGGATCGTTTCAAAAGTCGGGTACCCGACCTTGATTATTTCGCATTTGTCCACGACCAAACTAGCGGTTGGCACGTTTATTGACATGATGACCGCTGCGGCATTGGCCGTCACGGGGTTCGGAGTTTTGGGATTCGTTGTACTGAAGGTGCTACATCTGCCAGTACGTGCCTTTCTGACACCACTGATGCACGGCAACGTGGGTAATATCGGCTTGCCGATCACTTTGTTGGCGCTGGGCGACGCGGGAATGGCTTATACAATGGCCTTTGTTGTGGTGGTGCTCATCAGCATTTTTACCGTGGGTATGTGGATTCCGGCAGGAGAGTTTTCGCCCAAAAAGCTGGCAACGTCGCCGATTATTTACGCGGTAATTTTTTCGCTGATCTTGATGTCTACAGGGCAAAGCTTACCGCAGCCAATTGCAAAGTCGTTTGATATTTTGGGAGGGTTATCGATCCCTCTGATGTTGCTCACGCTTGGGCATACCCTGGCCACTTTGCGTGTAAATAGCCTTGCGCGTGCTGTTCTTTTGACGGCGCTGCACCTTGTCATGGCAGTTATCATTGCCTCTGCGCTGATCTGGATTTTCGGATTTACTGGGGTTGAACGAGGTGCGTTGATCCTTTGTTGTCTGATGCCGTCATCTGTGGCGACCTATTTGTTCATTGATCAGCATGTTCCGGAATACGGGCCGGATGTCGCCAGTTTTATCCTGGTCTCAACGTTGACGACCATAATCGTTCTGCCTTTGGCCCTTTCCTATTGGATCTGAGTACCCAAATTACCTGACTGACATCAATCGGCGACAAAAACCGGTTTATTGTCTATAAGTTATCCTCGGAGGAGCTAAATTTAGATCAAACCAGTCGCCTTTGCCGGGCCGGTAATGTGGAGACATCGTGAGGCGGGGCTTTAGATGAAAGTTTCCAAGGAAACGTCTGATATGCGCGGCGCGCGAGTGGTTTTGGCCATGACCGCTATTTGCATGATGGTGGTCGGATTCAACACGACGGCAGTGGCGACCATTCTTCCCAACCTTAAGGCTGAATTTGATCTAGGCCCGTCAGGCTTGCAGTGGGTAATGGCAGTTTACACGGTGGTCAGTGCCACACTGGTCACAATTGTCAGCCGATTGGGGGATATCACCGGCAAAATGGGTGTGTTCTTCTTTGGAATGATCGTCTTTGCAGTTGGGTCTGGGTTGGTTCTTTTCTCGCAGGACGCCGCGATGCTGTTAATAGGCCGCGGAGCGCAAGGGGCGGGTGCCGCCGCCTTGTTCGGAACGTCGCTGTCTTTGCTCACCGCGGCGACGCCGGAAGAAAAACGAGCCAGCGTTACAGGAGCATGGGGCGCGATCGTCGGTCTGGCCATCGGTCTCGGTCCGATCGTTGGCGGGGCATTTGCCCATTACATCAGCTGGCGAGGCGTATTTGCGACTGATTTGGTATTGTTGGTAGCTGCTTTCATAATCGGATTGCGCGTGCAACGACAGAATTATGTACCAGACACAAGGCTGCAAGGGGCAAAATTTGACTTTCCCAGCGCCGTGGCTCTTGTTCTATTGCTTGGTCCATTGTCATTTGCCTTAAGCAACGGTGAAAGCAAAGGGTGGGGAACCGTAACCACGCTTATTCCATTATGTGTCTCGGTTGTCGCTGTTTTTGCGCTGATCACAACTTCGCGTCGCAGCGATGACCCTTTGATCGAGTTGCGATATTTCCGCCATCCCCGATACTTGATGGCCGCGACAGGCATGTTTTTTACAGGTTTTGCCCTGTTTTGTTTCTTTGTTTACTTTAACACGTTCGTGCAATCTCCGGATACATTTGCGTACACGGCAATCGGTGCAGGGGCAGCGATATTGCCGCTCAGCCTAAGTATGTTTGCCGTTTCAGTTACCGCCCCCCGGTTCCTGGCACCCTACAGTTTTCAGTGGCCCATCATTTTGGGTATGGGTAGCATGGCTTGCGGATTGTTCCTGCTGACTTCGACGACAAACACAACAGGCTACTCTGAAATATGGTGGAAGTTGGTCATTTTGGGCCTTGGACTTGGTATAGGGTTTTCGCTGCTGCCAAGGTTGGGATTGCGGCTTTTGCCAGAGGAACATGTCGGGCAGGGATCAGGTGTAGTCAACGCTTTTCTCTATTTTGGCGCAACGCTGGGCGCTGTTATCGGCGGCTTGGCGGAGGCAAGATCGACTCGTTCCGGTCTGGCTGAGGTGATTGCCGCGCTTCCGGCCGGATCGAATAAAGAGGAAGAACTGTCTCGTGCTTTGACGCATGGGACTCCAAGTCAAATTCAACAGATCATTTCCGGTATGAATCCTAATTCCGGCACATCGCTGGCCAAAGCCCTTAGGGATTTGCAGGACAATGCGTTTGACAGTGCCATGTTGTGTGCCGCCGTTGCCGCATCGATTGCGGTTATTCTTGCGCTCCTTTTGTTGCGTGGGCCAGTGCCCCCGCTTCAAGACGCAAAGCAACTGGTCAAAGACAAAAGTTGAAAGCGGCGACAATATTTAACTAAGCTTTCAGCGCGTTGCAGCTTATGATCTGACGGTAGCAATTTTCTGATTGGGTGCCTTTTTGAACTGTATTGTGAGAAACATACATTCGATACTGTTTACTATATGTCTTTGCCTCTTCACGCTGCACTCAGACCGCGATGTCGCTGAAGCCTCGGAAGACTGGCCACTAGACAAAATCACACTTCGGACCGCGACACCGGACTTAAGTGGGTTGAACCACAAACCTGCGGGCATTCACGGGCGCGTAATGGCGCAAGGGGATCAACTGATCTTCGAAGACGGTACGCCCATCCGGTTTTGGGGCGCAAATCTGCAGGCATACGCCATTTACTTTACCGAGCCTCGGAACATTAAGGCGCATGCAAAAAGGTTGGCTCAGTTGGGCTTCAATCTGGTGCGAATTCACCATCACGACTCCGATTGGGTTCAGCCGAACATATTTGGCGAGAATGCGAAAACTACGACCCAGCTCAATCCTGCGTGGTTGAACAAGCTGGATCAATGGATAACTGCCCTAAAGGACGAAGGTATCTACATCTGGCTGGATCTTCATGTTGGCCGCCGCTTTACTGCGTCAGACGGAGTGGAAAATTTCGAAGAACTTGCCGGTGGGCAGGACAAAGCTGATGCCGTGGGTTTCAACTTTGTTTCACCAAGCATCGAACGCCTTATGCAAGAATTTCAAACCGCGTTTCTGTCCCACAAAAACAAATACACAGGTCTGAGTTATTCTGAAGAGCCAGCCGTGATTGCCGTTCAGATTACCAATGAAAACGATCTGACACATCATTTTGGGAACATACTGTTACCAGACAAAGGCGTTCCACGGCATTCCGAAACTTACATGGCTTTGGCAAATGCATTCGCAAAGGAACACGGGTTTGACGCGGAAAGGACTTGGCGGGCGTGGGAGTTTGGGCCGTCCAAGATTTTTCTTAACGACCTTGAGCACAAGTTCTTTGACAGGATGGCACAGTCAGTCCGGGATACTGGGTTTGACGGGTTAATTTCCACGACGAGCCTTTGGGGCGAGATGTCAATTGCCGGTTTGCCCTCGCAAATGCGCGGGGGCATCGTTGATACGCACAGCTATGGATGGGAAGGAGAAATAGATTTTGATCCGCGGCAACGAGCAGGTTTGCTTGATTGGTTAGCTATCGCACAAGTCGACGGTCTGCCTCTGAGCGTTTCTGAGTGGAATATCGGGACTACTTTGGCTGAAGATCGTTTTGTTGCACCCGTTCGTGTGGCTGCAATGGCCGCGTTTCAGGGGTGGGACGCAATGATGGTCTACGGGTATTCGCAACAAGGACTGAATGGAAATGTTTTTCCTGAAAACTGGAGCATTGCCAGTGATCCGGGAATGATCTGGATGATGCCCGCTGCCGCGATCCTTTACCGCGCCGGGCATATAAGGCAGGCAGAACAAACCTATGCCTTGTGCCCCGATGCTTCAGATTTCTTTGGCCGTTCGATTGCACCCGATACTTCCATTGGTATTCGTACGATCATTGAGCAAAGCCGGTTAGTTACGTGTATGCCCGAGACACCCGCTTTGCCATGGCTGACTGCGACTAACCTGACTGGTAAAAGTTACCAGGACTTGGATCCTGATCGCTCTTATCTAAAGTCGAGATCGGGCGTGGTTGAAGCAGATACCGGAGAGTTTTTCAGAGCATTCGAAAAAGGTCAGTTTGTCGTTAATATTGATAACAGTCAGATAGTTGCCGGGCGTTTTCACGGCGAACCCGTAAAGACATCAAATGTTGAGTTTAACGTCGATAACCCTATGGCAGCGATCGCAGTGCAGAGTTTGGATCAATCAGCGTTAACGCAGGCACGGCGCATTCTTATTTCGATTTCCGGACGCGCGATTTCTGTACATCCCGAAGACGAGAATTTCCGTATTGAACCCATAACAGGCATTTTGCGGATACAAGCTCGGCCAGATTTGGAATTGATTTCCCGTGACGGGCGCGTCGGTGACGTATCAGCAGCGCACACCGTCAAAGATGGCGTTCACGAGATCGATTTGGGAAAGGTAAAGGGAAGTCGCTGGCTCTATCTTGAATGATCGCCATAACATTCTGGTTTGGGTTGCCGAATTCGGCGTCGACCATATCAAAATTAAAAAGCCGCCCGAAAGAGGGCGGCTTTCGAAATCAGAATGGAATGGATCAGAAACCCAGACCTTCGTACTTCTTTTTGAATTTCGATACGCGACCACCTGCATCCAACAGACGGGTACCGCCGCCGGTCCAAGCCGGATGAGAGGACGGGTCGATTTCCAGAGCAAGCTGATCGCCTTCTGAACCCCATGTCGACTTCATCTGAACGATGGTGCCATCGGTCATCTTGACGTCGATGAGGTGATAATCGGGATGGATGTCTTTTTTCATCTTTCCGCTCCTTACGCCTCGGCGCCAGCCTTGGGCTTATAGTTGGTGACTTCTGCGATACGCGCGGACTTACCGCGGCGCGTGCGCAGATAGTACAGTTTGGCGCGGCGGACTTTACCGCGGCGAACAACGGTGATGCTGTCAATGTTTGTCGAATACAGCGGGAAAACACGCTCCACGCCTTCGCCAAACGAAATTTTGCGGACAGTGAACGATCCGGCGATTCCATCGCCGTTCTTGCGCGCGATACAGACGCCTTCGTAGTTCTGAACACGCGTGCGTGAGCCTTCGGTCACCTTATAGCCGACACGAATGGTGTCGCCGGCCTTAAAGTCGGGGATGTCTTTCCCCAGGGCGGCTATCTGTTCCGCCTCAAGCTGTGCGATCAGGTCCATCGCAGTTACTCCTATCTGCTCGTGGTTGGTCCACGAAGTTTGGGCACGGTCTGAGAGCTCTTGGTCTTCATCGGGTCCTGCGAACAGCCCGCCAGAGTTCAGATCGAATGTTTCTTTGGCTTGGCTTGCTATGTTGTGCCCTTGCAGAAGAAAGCCGGGCGCAGTGCCAAGTAGCAAACCAAATCACCGGAGTCACTTGGCGTGGCACCGGATTGAGGTCGTTTAAGGAATTTGAAGCCGGTGATCAAGCCTAAATTGTCGTAAAACAGAGGGCATACGGTGGGTTTTCGCCGTCTGAGAAATGTATCGTTGCCTTGTTCCGTCGATCAGGCATTCTTGGGGCAATTATACGAGCAGATTTCAAGCATAGGAACAGACGATGCGCAAAGCCGTCATTTTGGCCATCTTGGCCGTCGCGCTAATTTCATGCGGGCGTCGTGGCCCCCAGCCGCAGGCTGTCGAACCCATGGCATTTGCTGACACGACTTCTCCGTCAGTTATATTCCCGAAATTCGGGGATGCGGATCCTCACGATTGGGAAGGACGGCATCCCGGGCTTTACCCGGTTCACGGGTTGGATGTTTCACGATGGCAGGGTCAAATTGATTGGCGAACTGCCAAGGCTGCAGGGGTAAGTTTCGCCTTTATCAAGGCGACGGAAGGCGGGGATTTTTCCGACCCGCTTTTCGACGATCACCGGCGAGGCGCGCAGGCGGCGGGCGTACCTTGGGGGGCCTATCACTACTATTATTTTTGTCGTCCGGCTGCAGAACAGGCCCGATGGTTTATTCGCAATGTACCCAAGGGTGCAGACCTGCCACATGTGCTGGACATGGAATGGACGCCTCATTCCAAAACCTGCACTCTTCGTCCGGATGGGGAAACAATTCGCGCCGAAGCAGAGCGTTTCCTTAGCATCTTGGAGCGACATTATGGTCGCCGGCCCATCATTTACACCACAGTAGATTTTTACGAAGATACAGACATCGCACGATTGCCCAAAACGGATTTTTGGTTGCGCTCAGTCGCGGGCCATCCGCGCAATGTTTATCCACGAACCATTTGGCGGTTTTGGCAGTACACTGGCACCGGTCTGGTTCCAGGGGTAAAGGGCAAGGTGGACATCAACACTTTCAATGGCTCACCAGATATATGGGTCCGGTGGAAGGCTGGGGCCTCCTGATCATGAATATGCCTGTTTAAGCCAATATTCGTGCAGTTTTTGTTCACTTAGAACTGGTGGCTAGTAATTTGAAAGTTTGCGGATCCAACAACAATAATTCGTATCAGCGGCACGCAGTTAGATCGCTGCGACTTAATCATTATTCTTTTTCTGTGACCTTAAATAGCTCTCCCACAAATCTGGTCGCCGCTCGCGGGTGATTTGCACCGACATTTCATGGCGCCAATTCGCGATACGACCGTGATGACCCGACATAAGAATATCAGGGATATTTCGGCCGTTCCATTCCGCAGGGCGCGTGTATTGCGGGTGTTCCAGTAGACCGGAGGAAAAACTCTCTTGCTCTGTGGAAGCCTGATTGCCCAGAACGCCCGGGATAAGCCGAACCGTGGCGTCGATAAGCGCCTGGGCCGCGATTTCCCCCCCAGTTAATACGAAATCGCCCAAGGAGACTTCCTGAACTCCGTAGTGTTCCAAGGCGCGCTCATCCACACCTTCAAATCTACCGCACAACAGGGTGATGCCGTCGCAACGCGCCAAATTCTGCATCATCTGTTGGTTCATCGGGCGACCACGAGGGCTGAGGTAGATGATAGGCCAGTTGCCCCGTATACCCGTCATGGCATACTCGATGGCTTCGCCCAGAACGTCAGCACGCAAGACCATGCCCGCGCCGCCGCCTGCGGGGGTATCGTCGACATTTCGATGCTTGCCGACACCAAACTGCCGTAGATCGACCGTATCAAGCTGCCACAAGCCGTCTTGCAAAGCTTTACCGGTTAAGCTTTCACCCAAAACGCCGGGAAAGGCGCCAGGAAACAGAGTGATTATTTTGGCCTTCCAAACTCCGTGCAGGTCCGGCGTTGCCGTCATCAACTCGCGCGGTGTCAAGGTAGGGCGGATCGCCTTGCGGCCGTGGGATTTGCCGGTTTGGTCTGTCATTCTGTACCGATCAGGTCGTTTTGGGCATGTCGAGCAAGAGCCTTCTTTTGCCGAAACAGTTCGCCTTCGTCCAGAGTGGACCGATTCAATGCTAACATTTCCGAAAGCACGGTATCGGGCAGCGCGGGGTTGGTGTGTGAAGGTGTCACAAGTTTGCCGACCTGATCTTTTGACATACCAAGAAATTCCGCGAAGGGTGCGCCAGGGCCAAGTGGTTGCTCTCGCAAATCTTCCAGCCATCGAGTGCGTACATCTACGTTCGGCAGGTGGTCCCGAATAGCGTTGGCCGCGTCCTCGGGTGATTGAATCGTTGTCAATCGTTCCTGATAGGTCGAAAAGTCCAGAAGCAGCCTTGTGCGTCGCAAATCATGGGCCCACAGGCTACGAAGCCAGTCCGAGCGCCGTCTTAGCGACAGATAGAGGGTAATTTCCATGCGCTCGTTTGCAAATCGATTGCGGATCAATCCGACCAGACATGCCGCCAGGTCTGGAGCAGCCTCATAACCCACCGCAGGATTACGGCTGGGTCGCAAACCCGAGAAATTCTCTTCACTCAGTATCAGCCCGCGTCTTGCGCCAAGGTCCAATGTGCACAACAGCTTGCGCATTTGATTGCCGAAAGCA
>NZ_JBXWSJ010000043.1:0-37176 GCF_059613365.1 Ruegeria sp. BHSA163 | reverse complement strand
ATCGGATCCGGCTACGGAATACGGTCCTTTGGCGACCAAGGCACAAATCGACAAAGTTGAACGTGTCGTCGAGAGCAGTATCGCTGCGGGCGCGATACTGATAACTGGTGGAGCACGCCCTGAAGGATATCAGGGAAAACAATACTACCTGCCAACTATACTGGACTGTTCAAATGTGAAGGATGCGGACTCGGTTACCGAGGAATTGTTTGGTCCGGTACTTAGCGTTCTTACCTTCGATACCGAAGATGAAGCCATCGCAATGGCCAATTCAACCAATTTCGGATTGGCAGGAGGCGTCTTTACAAACAACCTATCCCGGGCTCACCGCATGATCCGCGCAGTACGAAGTGGCATTATTTGGGTTAACACTTACCGCGTCGTTTCGCCGATTGCACCCTTCGGCGGGTTCGGGGAAAGCGGTCTGGGTCGCGAGGGAGGAATGGAGAGCGTTCTGGATTATACACGCGCTAAAAGTGTCTGGATAAATACCTCTGACGCACCCATCCCCGATCCATTTAAGATGAGATGAACGACCCGCGGAGGTGGTCCCTGTTATTTAGAGTTGCTTCTTCAACCTTGCTTGTGGTCTTTCAAGGCAATAACTGAGCGAGACGCCAGCAGTTTCCTTAGGCTTCAAAGGTGAAGATCACAAATGGCCAAATTTCTGAATCTTGCAATCCAGCCTTCGGTCATGCGACGCGCAGGTCGCATAGCCTTAATAATTGGCAGCGTATTTTTCTTGATCAACTATGCAGATAAATTGATCGCAGGCACGATTACGCGTCCGGAAATAATAAAGGCAATGGTCAGCTACTGCGTGCCCTACTGCGTTTCAACTTATTCGTCGGTTATGGCGGTCATCGAAAGCGAGTCGGCATAACATTTGCTACAATTGTGAACCCCGAACCATCCTCAACTGACTCAACGCAATCTCCTAGGGCATACATTGAAGAAGGTAATATGCGCGATGACACGTCAAAGCGTTCGTCAGCACATAGCAAATTCAATCTCAACCTTTGTGACCTGCAACCATCGAATTGCAATTCGATGGCTGGGTTTTTACCATGTTTAATGGTCGCTTGATTATTGCTCTCCTAAATCAACCGCCAATTTCGAGACGGGTCTAGTACCCTCAACCAGCCCAATATCCGAGAGGAACGCTTCGAACCGTTCATAGCGACCTTCGTCCAGGGCCTCAGGACGTAGAGCAAACCTTGGCAACGTGTCGATCCAAGCCTTTGCGTTCAAATCGTCATTCAACTCCGCAGCGTAGTTTTTGAAGACGCTCCAACTTTCGATCGGGTCGTTGACAATGAACTGAGTGGCCAATTGGGTAGCACCCAAAAACCGACGAACCAAATCTGAATCCATTCGATCAGCGTTCGCCACATAAATCAATTCATCGTAGGTCGGCACTCCCTCTTCCTCTACGTAAAAACACCTCCCTTCGACGCCTTCTATTTTCATCTGATTTAGTTCAAAGTTCCGGTAGGCTCCGATTACGGCATCGACCTGACCGGACATAACCGACGACCCCAGCGAGAAATTTACATTCACAAGTTCGATCTCATCCAGGCTGACGCCATTTCGCTTCAATATGGTTGTCAACAATGCTTCTTCGAAACCAGAAACCGAAAATCCTATTTTGCCGCCCTTTAGGTCTGAAACTTGCTTTACTGGTCCGTCTTTCAGAACCAGTAGACAGTTTAGAGGAGTGGCTATCAGAGTACCTACTCGGACCAGAGGCAAACCTTCTGCCACCTGCAGGTGATGATTAGGTTGATAACTGACCGCTAAATCTGCTTTCCCTGCAGCAACCAACTTGGCGGGCGCTGATGGATCTGCCGGAGGAATGATTTCAATATCCAACCCTGCATTGGGAAAATACCCAAGTTCCTGAGCGACAATGATGGGTCCGTGGTCAGGGTTTACAAACCAGTCAAGTAGAATGGTCATCTTGTCAGTTGCCCACACAGGTGTCGGCAGGACGAGGGCCGCGCACATTATCAGATGTTTCACAATTGGTTTCCTTGTTCACAAAAGCTAACAAAGTAGCTCATCAGGACATTTCGGAGATCTGCCGACGTTCTTTACCCTGACAAAACACAGGCCAGACGACTTAGAATTGCCGGTGTTTTCAAATTTATCATTTGCAGCAAATCTTATGGACAACACGCCCAGAATCTCTTCGACTTATGTCAGAACGAGCGAGGGAAACCAGCGGTGGGGTCCACCTTGAAACTGTTTCCTACGCCGGTTCTAACCGGTTCAGGTTCAATGGGTTCGCGTAAACGTCTCAGCCGAAATTTGGCACCCCAACAGTAAGCCGGGAAATAGTGAAGTTGGCCGCGACATGTCAATCAGTTTTCATTCGGGATGATCCCCAAAGGTCGTGTTTTGCGTTTGCCCACACACAATGATGGTTACTGATTGAGATGATCATTACCGATACAATCGCCGTTGCAAAGCCGATTTTCCAGCCACCAATTGGTTAGAATTAGGACCACTCCGTTCCGTTAAGCCAAATAACGACGTATCGCTGCACGGCTACCGTTTTTAACAATCTCGTCTAACCAAACTTTGAACTCAGCCGCAAAGCGCTCGTCGTGACCAATTTCGCCGTAAAGGTTGGCTTTTCCAATCCACGCCTGCGCTCCCTCATGCGCTGCGAGGGCGGCACCTTTCAATTCGTTCCAGATCGGATCGTTCGGGGAAATCTCGGTCCCATCTTCGCGAAGGCCAGTGCACATCCGGCACCAAAGCGCTTGTGACAATGCCAAGCCAGAGATAGGCGTCCCAGCGTTTATAGCATCACGCAGCGACGGCAGCAAAAACCCCGGATGCCGGGAAGACCCGTCAAAAGCTACTCTGCGGGTTGTGTCGTGGATCGCAGTATTGGAGAACCGCCTCTTTACCAAAGCAAGATAGTCGACTGGGCTAGCCCCTGGAACAGCCTGAACAAGAGGCACAATTTCTTCAACCTGAACCTTCTGGAAGAACTCCGAGATATCTGGATCCTGCATGCAGGATGAAATTGTCGGTGCACTCAGGATCTCTCCCACATTTGCAAGAAGCTGATGACCGCCGTTTAATATACGCAGTTTCATCACCTCATAGGCGTGAACGTTTTTCGTTATTGTTACGCCAACATTTTCAAACGGGGGTCGATCTCCACAGAAATTGTCTTCAATCACCCATTGCCGAAAGTTCTCATGCGTTACAGGTGCGAGATCATTGATGCCTAGTTCCATAGCTTGTTCGACCACCTGATCCGTTGTGGCCGGCACAATGCAATCCACCATCGAATTTGGAAAAGCTCCGTATCGATCAATCCAATCAGCCAATCCCGGGTCAGATAGCCCTGCCAACCCAACAACGCAGTTTCGCAGGATCGCGCCATTGCTTTGCAGGTTGTCGCAACTAAGAACCGTGAAGGGTTTCAGCCCGGCCGACCTGCGCCGTGCAAGTGCCGCCACAATTGCGCCGAATGCCGTGCCTGGATGGTCGGGATTTTGAGCATCACGGAGTATTTCTTCGTGATGAATATCGAATTCTGAAGAATTCGCGTCGAGGTAGTACCCGCCTTCGGTCACAGTAAGTGACACAATGCGGATGGCCGGTTCGGCCATTTGCCGGATCAGCGACGAATTGTCAGACTCGATTGGAAGATAGCCGATCATAGGGCCGATAACTTCGGCAGATGTTCCGGATGGGTCCAATTCAATCAGTGTCGTGAGACAGTCTTGCGCCAATAACCTCTCACGCATTGCTGCGTCATAGGCTCGAACCCCTGCCCCTATGATCGCCCAATCCTTTGCCACGCCTTGCTGCATGAGTTGGTGGATATACCAAGCCTGATGCGCACGGTGGAAATTCCCAAGGCCGATATGAACGATGCCAGGCTTCAAATCCTCGCGCCGGTACTTCGGTGTTTTGACGTGCGCGGGCAAATCATTTAATCGTCCGCGCCGCAATTTTACCGGTGCATTCGCCTTTGCTGTTGGGTTCATCAGCTCATCCAATTTCCACCGTCGACATTGTAGGTTTGAGCCACGATGTACTCAGCTTCATCAGATGCCAGGAAAACGGCCATCCCCGTCAGATCCTCAGCGCGCCCCATGCGGCCATAGGGTACCGCTGACGCGACTTCGCGCCTTTTTTGCCCGCGTTCTTTACCCTCATATTTTGCGAAAAAGGCATCGACACCATCCCAGTGTTCGCCGTCGACAACCCCTGGCGCGATGGCGTTCACGTTGATCCCATGCGGTATTAGATTCAATCCCGCTGACTGCGTCAGCGAAATGACAGCCGCTTTGCTGGCACAATACACTGCCACCAATGGTTCACCACGACGTCCGGCTTGCGAAGCCATGTTGATGATCCTGCCTTTGGTTCCATTTTCGATCATGTGCCGGGCAACGGCCTGAAGCGTGAACAGAGTTCCGGCGACATTGATTTCAAATACCCTATTGTAATCCTGTCTTTCGATTTCAGTGATCGGAGCGGCTGAAAAAATCGCAGCATTGTTAATTAAGATTTCAATTGGGCCAAAATGCGAAGAAACCTCAGAAATTGCGTTATCGATACTGCTTTGTTCGCGGACGTCCATTTCTACAGCCACTGCTGAAGACCCTATTTCTGACGCAGATTCCTGCGCACGTGCGACGTCGACATCTGCCAATGCTACACGCGCACCTTCTGAGGCGTAGGCCTCGGCGAAGGCTAGTCCAATACCGCGGGCAGCACCTGTTATGAGTGCCGTTTTGCCAGCCAACCGTTTCATTCGATTCGCAAGCCTTTCGCGTCGAAACGATGAATCACATCCGCACGCGGCGTCAGCTGGATACGGTCACCATGTCGGAAACCGACCTCACCATCAGCTCTCACAGTGATAGTTTCCGCCAAGCCTGTTTCGTGAATATGAAAGAAAGTATCTGACCCAAGATGTTCGGAAACGCCTACTACGCCATTCCAAGTTCCTTCATTTTCGGAAACAGCGATGTGTTCAGGTCGTACGCCGATGGTGTGCGCTCCATGTTTTTCGGCCTCTTCGCCTTCGATGAAGTTCATCCGGGGCGAGCCAATAAAACCCGCTACGAAAAGGTTACGCGGCGTACGGTAAAGTTCCAAAGGGCTGCCGACTTGTTCGATTACACCTGCCTGAAGCACAACAATCTTGTCAGCCATGGTCATTGCTTCGACCTGGTCGTGGGTGACATATATCATGGTCGTCGCAAGACGTTCGTGAAGCTCGCTGATTTCCAGCCTCATACCAACGCGTAAAGCCGCGTCGAGGTTCGACAAAGGTTCATCAAAAAGGAACGCTGCGGGTTCCCGGACAATTGCTCGGCCAATTGCAACCCTCTGGCGCTGACCGCCAGACAATTGCCCGGGTCGGCGATCCAGATAGTCGGTCAGGTTCAGAACACTTGCAGCTCCTTCGACGCGACGGTCGATCTCAGCCTGATCCAGCTTTGCCATACGCAACGGAAACGCAATGTTCTTGCGCACGGTCATATGCGGATAAAGCGCATAGGACTGGAACACCATCGCCAACCCTCGTTTCGCGGGCGGTACGTCCGTTGCATCCGATCCATCAATCTCGATCGAGCCTGAGGTGATGTCTTCCAACCCTGCGATCAAGCGTAACAAGGTGGACTTGCCGCAACCCGAAGGGCCAACAAAAACTGTGAACTCGCCATCTTCGATTGTCAGATCCAGAGGGGGAATGACCTCGACGTCGCCGAAGCTTTTCGTCACGGACTTGAGTTGAATGCGTCCCATTTGTCTCGTTCCTTATTTCACAGCGCCGAAGGTCAAGCCGCGGACAAGTTGTTTCTGACTGAACCAGCCAAGGATTAGAATTGGTGCAATCGCCATGGTCGATGCCGCGCTAAGTTTCGCAAAGAACAGACCTTCTGGGCTGGAATAGCTGGCGATGAACGCGGTCAACGGGGCCGCGTCCACGGCGGTAAGGTTCAGGGTCCAAAACGCCTCGTTCCAAGCCAGAATGAAGTTCAGCAATACAGTTGATGCTATGCCAGGTACCGCCATAGGTGTCAGTATGTGAAGGATCTCTTCCTTCAGTGTCGCCCCATCCATCCGCGCGGCCTCCAGAATCTCTCCGGGGATTTCGCGGAAGTAGGTGTAAAGCATCCAAACGATGATAGGCAGGTTAATCAGCATCAACACAACAACCAGACCGCCGCGCGTGTCCAAAAGACCCAACCGAATAAACAGAAGGTAAATCGGGTAAAGCACGCCAACCGCTGGTAACATTTTCGTCGAAAGCATCCACAGCAGAATGTCTTTGGTGCGTTTGGATGGCACAAAGGCCATTGCCCATGCGGCGGGCACTGCGACAATAACACCCAAAAGGGTCGACCCACCCGCAATTATTACCGAGTTCCAAAGGAAACGCATGTAATCTGAACGCTCCTGCACGATGGCATAGTTTTCCAAGGTCCAGTTAAAGTTAAGAAACAGTGGCGGGCTTGCGATTGCCTGTGCCTCAGTCTTGAAACTGGTCAGGATCGTCCAAAGGATCGGGAAAAATATCAGCAGACCAACCGCCCAAGCTAGGGCGGTGTTAAACGATTTGCGACGTGTCGTGACTGCGCGGGCCATGATTTTCTCTCCTCACGCGTCCAGGTTCTTGCCGACGATGCGCATCAGGAAGATGGCTACGATATTGGCAAGGATGATGGCGTAAACACCGCCGGCTGAACCGAGACCCACATTTTGACTTTCCAGCACACGTTGGAAAATCAGGTAGGTCAGCGTCCGAGTTCCGAAAGCACCACCTGTGGTTACGAAAATCTCGGCAAATATCGACAACAGGAATATTGTCTGTATCAAGATCACAATAGTGATCGCGCGGCTCAGGTGCGGCAAGATGATATGATAAAATCGCTTCAGCGGCGGGGCTCCGTCCATCTCGGCAGCCTCAAGCTGTTCGCTGTCCAAAGACTGTATTGCGGTTAGAAGGATCAGAGTCGCAAAGGGTAACCATTGCCAAGAAACGATCATGACTATCGAAGTCATCGAAGCTTCGGACAGCCAAGAGATCGGCTCTGCTCCAAAGAACCGCCATAGATGGGCAAGCAGGCCGTTTACCGGATCCATAAACATGTTCTTCCAAACAAGCGCAGACACGGTTGGCATTACAAAGAACGGGGCGATGACCAGAATGCGAACAACACCCTGCCCCCACATCGGTTGATCCAGCAGCATAGCCATCAAAACGCCGAGTACGACAGTGATCACAAGAACACCGCCGACGATTACCAAAGTAGCTTGTACTGCAGGCCAGAATGCGCTGGACGAGACAAAACGAATATAGTTGTCAAATCCGACCCATCCTAAATCACCGCCGCGCAGCGGCAGGTATTTCTTGAAGGAAAAATACAGCGTCATCGTCAGGGGCACGAGCATCCAGCCAAGCAGCAGGACCACTGCGGGTGCCATCATCAGGCGTGCAACGGATCGGGAATGTTGAGTAGCCATGACGCAAAACCTCTCTGTTCAAGCCAATTGCAGCCTGCGAGAAAAATTCAATTTGTGAAAGAAGGCCGCGGGGGGCAGTCCCCTGCCCACCCGCTTTGGGAGTGTGCCTTAGTAACCTGCGGCTTCCATCTCTTCAGCTGTAAAGGCCTGCGCTTTAGCAAGAGCTTCATCTACCGTTTGCTGGCCCGCATAGACCGCCGAGAACTCCTGACTCACCTGTGTGGCGATGCCTGCAAATTCTGGGATCGCCACGAACTGGATGCCAGTGTACGGCGTCGGCTGCGCGCAGCAATTCTGCGGGTCAGCGGCAAGGATTGACTTTAGCGTCATCTGCGCAAAGGGAATATCCTTGTAATTGTCGTTTTCATACAAAGATGTCCGAGCGCCCGGAGGTACGTTGGCCCAGCCTTCGTTCTCGGCCACTAACTCGATGTAATCCTTCGACGTTGCCCATTCTATGAATTGCTTGGCTGCATCCTCTTGCTGAGTACCCGCCGGGATGGCAAGCGCCCACGCCCACAACCAGTTGGCACGTTTGTCGACGCCTTCAGAATTTGGAGCCAGCGCAAAGCCAACTTTGTCCGCTACAGTCGAATCATTCGGGTTAGTCACGAAAGACGCCGCAACGGTCGCGTCGATCCACATACCGCACTTGCCCTGCTGAAATAGCGATAGGTTTTCATTGAAACCGTTGGTTGCATAACCCGCCGGTCCGGATTCACCCATCATGTCCACGAAGAACGTAAGTGCCTCTTTCCATTCGGGCTGATCAAACTGGGGCTTCCAGTTCTCGTCAAACCAGCGTGCTCCGAAAGAGTTCCCGGTTACGGTGATAAAAGCACCACCTTCGCCCCAACCAGCCTTGCCGCGAAGGCAGATACCGTTGATATCATTGTCCCGGTCTGTCATTGCGGCCGCTGCTTCGCGGATGAATTGCCATGTCGGCGCTTCAGGCATTTCCAGACCGGCTTTTTCCATCAGGTCGGTGCGGTACATGATCATTGAGCTTTCACCATAAAAAGGTGCTGCATAGAGCGTACCTTCGTGGCTTAGACCACCTGCCATTGCTGGCAGAAGATCCCCAACATCATATTCTGCGGACATGCCATCCAAGGGAACGAGCCAATCGTTCGCACCCCAAATCGGTGTCTCGTACATACCGATTGTCATGATGTCGAACTGACCGCCTTTGGTCGTGATGTCAGTGGTCACGCGCTGACGCAGCACGTTTTCTTCTAGTGTTACCCACTCTACATCGATGCCGGTCGCTTCGGTGAATTTGTCAGTATAGCCCTGCATCCTAATCATATCGCCGTTGTTCACGGTTGCGATTGTTATGGATTGTGCATGGGCTGCCGCCGTTGCGACGAAAGTCAACGCAGTCGCCGCACGAAGTGCGTTCTTAAGATACATCCCTGTCCTCCCTGAGCTTGGATGTTGTAGTAAGAGGGTAGATCAGAAATTGTCGCGGCGTCAATAAAAACTTTACGCGCGTCAATTTTTAGTCAGGCAGATTCCCTTAAAATGAGTCGGGCCGGAAACAAAGTTTCCGTTCGTTTGTCAAATTTCCCACCGTTTTCAACAAGTTCGAAAAGCGTTTCGACACTGCGCGCGGCGACATTGTCGTAGTCATGCGCAGCGGTCGTTAAAGACGGGCACGTGAATTTGGAAAAGGGGTGGTCGTCATTTGACGCCACGCGTAATGCGCAATCTGCCTTGCGTCCGACCCGGATCCCCCGTTCGTAACACGCAGCAAGAAACCCAATTGCAAGACGGTCATTACTGCACAAAACAGAGTCAGTCCTAAGAGCGCCTTCCTCCAGAGCTTTCATCGCACCCTGGCGGCCAATCTCTTCGAAACCCCAACCTTCTCCGTCGATTTTTATAATGTGGGGCTCGAACCCAAGTCTCTGCATGACTTCGATATATGCATTGCGCCGTTTGTTCGCATTCGGGTTCGCGGGGGTCCGCATTTCAAAAAACGATGGCGGTTCGCCGGTCCGGGTCATGTACTCTACGGTCTGGGAAACGAAACTATAGTTATCCGAACCAATGAAAGCAGCACCCAATCCTTCTAGGTTACTATCAAACAAAACTGTTGGCACGTTGCCGCAAAACTTTTCGATTTTGGAACGATCCGATGCTCGCCCCAGAGGCGCCAACAAAACGCCAGCAGGTTTCAATGACCTCAAACTGTCCAGAATCTCGCCTTCCAACTCTGGCTCACCATGCGAACTGAACAAAGTTGGGCGGTACCCTGCAGCAATGCAGCTCTGCTCAAGATACCGGGCAATTTCCGCAAAGAAGGGATCAGCCAGATAAGGAACAACAATGCCAATGTTCTTCGTTAATTTACGGTTTTGGTTAACCGCGAAGATATTCGGACGATAATCGAACCTTTCCAATGCTTCTTCGATACGAGTCCGAGTCGTGCTACGCACGCTTTCGGGATCGTGAAAATACTTGGATACAGTTGGACGAGAGATACCACTGACAGCGGCGAACTCTTCCATATTCTTGATTTTTGTCATGCCCATCTACCTAGGGTGAACACCACCGCGAATTTAACACGTCTTTACGTATTCTTTGCGCGCGACAAAAAATGTCAATAGCGGGCAATTGACTGATAAGTTATTAAAAAATTCTGTTTGATTTCAATTAAATCGATGAACTTGCAATCAAATAATTTCCGCCAGCGCGATGGGAAACTCATCTTCGGTGCGCGAGGCGATTTGAATGAGTCAAAGAAAAAATCGCCAAACGAACGTCAATTTAGCGGTTAGCTTTGGACGATTTAAAAAGGGGCAGGGTCGTTCGGCAGTGTGCTTACGTTTGACTGATACACCGCTTAAACAAGGGCGTCTTTCGTTGGCTACGTCAAGCTGGTAACCAGCTTAAAAAAAGCCTTCCCGGATTGTAATCCGAAAAGGCAATTCATTTGCCTCAGGGTTAGGCTAACCCCGTTTATCAAATGTCGAGAGTATTCTCTTTCTCCCAACGAGAAAAATGCGACACAAACGAGTTCCATTCTTGATGTTTCATTTTCAGAAACGCCGCCGAAAACTCTTCGCCCATCATCGCCTTCAGACCTTTATCCCTATCATAAGCCCGCAGCGCGTCCAGCATGTTCAGCGGTAGCTTCGGCGCTCCGCGAACCTTGTGGCCCTCTGCGTACATATCGATGTCGTATCTTTTACCTGGATCTGCCTTGGACCTGATGCCAGACAAACCGGCAGCAATAATTACTGCCTGGAGCAAGTATGGGTTAGTTGCACCGTCTGGCAGTCGAAGTTCGAACCGACCAGGACCCGGTACGCGAACCATGTGGGTACGGTTGTTGCCGGTCCATGTTACTGTGTTCGGCGCCCACGTTGCACCCGACATTGTGCGTGGCGCATTGATACGCTTGTAGCTGTTGACCGTTGGATTAGTGATCGCCGCCAGCGCACTGGCGTGTTTCATGATGCCACCCAAAAAATGCTTGCCCTGCTCGGCTAGTCCCAACTCTCCGGTTGGACCGTCGCCTTCACCCGCAAACACATTCGTTTTTGCAGCCGCTCCGGGCGCGTCCCAAACTGAGATGTGCGCATGGCAACCATTACCTGTCAAACCTTCAACAGGCTTGGGCATGAAAGTAGCGCGGAACCCGTGTTTCTCAGCCACCGATTTTGCCATGAATTTAAAGAATGAATGCTTATCCGCCGTACGAAGGACGTCGTCATATTCCCAGTTCATCTCAAACTGGCCATTGGCGTCTTCGTGATCATTCTGATAGGGGCCCCAGCCCAGTTCCAGCATATAATCGCAAATCTCGCGTACCACGTCATAGCGGCGCATCACGGCCTGTTGGTCGTAACAAGGCTTTTCCGCAGTGTCGAATGGGTCGCTTATTTGTTCACCGTCAGGAGTGAGCAGGAAGAACTCGGCTTCGATACCAGTCTTAACATGAAGCCCTTCGCCAGCAGCTTCATTAATCAATCGGCGGAGGACATTGCGCGGCGCTTGTGCCACGTCTTCACCTTCCATTACGCAATTGGCAGCGACCCAGGCGACCTCGGGCTTCCACGGAAGTTGGATGACCGATGACGGATCTGGCACTGCCAACATATCTGGGTGTGCGGGCGTCATGTCGAGCCAGGTAGCAAAGCCTGCGAAACCGGCGCCTTCTTCCTGCATGTCTGCTATAGCTTGTGCCGGAACCAGCTTTGCGCGCTGTCCACCGAACAAGTCAGTGAACGAGATCATGAAATATTTGACGCCTTTTTCTTTGGCGAAAGCAGCCAGATCTATCGTCATGGGCGGCCTTCCTTTCCCTGTTGATATCGTTTGTAAAAAAACGCGGCCCATTTGGGCCACGCTTTGAAGAGGTTTTGTTTTAGAAACCCGCCTTGCCCGGGTACCAATCTGTTCCCGCCAACGGAACGCGTGCCATCGCCGCTGCCTCCATTGTAAGAGCACACAGATCTTCAGGCTCCAGATTGTGCAGGTGATTATGCCCGCATGCGCGCGCGATTGTTTGCGCCTCAAGAGTCATGACCTTGAGGTAATTACGCAACCTTCGCCCAGCCTCGACCGGATCCAAGCGCTTGGCCAATTCTGGGTCCTGCGTAGTGATACCCGCGGGATCCAAGCCCTCGTGCCAATCGTCATATGCGCCGGTGGTCGTACCCAATTTTTGATATTCGGCTTCCCACTTCGGGTCATTGTCACCCAAAGCGATCAACGCTGCAGTACCGATAGCCACCGCATCTGCACCCAATGCCAACGCCTTGGCCACATCTGCACCGGTGCGGATACCACCCGAAATCACTAACTGCACTTCACGGTGAACGCCTAAGTCCTGCAACGCCTGCACTGCAGGGCGAATGCAAGATAGTGTTGGCAAACCCACATGTTCAATGAACACATCCTGGGTAGCGGCAGTGCCACCCTGCATTCCGTCCATTACAACGACGTCTGCTCCGGCCTTAACTGCCAAAGCGGTGTCGTAGTAGGGCCGCGTGGCACCAACCTTAACATAGATTGGTATCTGCCAATCTGTAATTTCACGTAACTCAAGGATCTTGATTTCCAGATCGTCAGGCCCTGTCCAGTCGGGATGACGGCAAGCGGAGCGCTGATCAATTCCTTTGGGCAACGTTCGCATTTCAGCAACACGATCCGAAATCTTCTGACCCAGCAGCATGCCACCACCGCCGGGTTTGGCACCCTGCCCCACCACGACTTCGATTGCGTCAGCCTTGCGCAGGTCATTTGGGTTCATGCCGTAGCGTGACGGCAAGTATTGATAAACCAATTTGCTGGAATGGCCACGCTCCTCGGGCGTCATGCCGCCATCACCGGTGGTTGTTGACGTGCCTGCCGCAGAAGCGCCCCGACCTAACGCCTCTTTGGCCGGTCCGGACAATGCGCCAAAACTCATACCGGCTATTGTAATCGGTATGTCCAACTGAATCGGCTTTTTGGCAAAACGCGTGCCTAACGTCACCGAGGTTTCACAACGCTCACGGTAGCCTTCCAAAGGGTAACGGCTGACGGAGGCCCCAAGAAACAGCAGATCATCAAAATGAGGTACTCTGCGCTTAGCACCGCCGCCGCGAATATCGTAGATTCCGGTCGCCGCGGCGCGGCGTATCTCGGCATTAACTTCATTGGTGAATGTAGCCGACTGGATCGGCAGGGTGCGTGGGATGGTTGTGTCCATGTCTTTCATACCCTTGTTGGTCAGTAGGCCGCTGTGTTGTCGACGTCAAAATTATAGAGCTTGCGAGCAGAGCCGTAACGCTTGAACTCTTCAGGTTTGGCGTCTGCACCTGCGCGTTCCAGAAGATCTTTCAGAATTTCGATATGCTCTGGCCGCATCTCTTTCTCTACGCAATCTGCGCCTAAACTTTTGACTGAACCGCGCACAAAAAGACGAGCTTCATACAGCGAGTCTCCCAACGCGTCGCCCGCATCTCCGCAAACAACCAGATTGCCTGCCTGGGCCATAAAGGCGGACATATGGCCAATGTTGCCGTGCACCACGATATCGATACCTTTCATCGAAATACCGCAACGGGACGAAGCATTACCCTTGATCACCAATAGCCCGCCATGACCAGTCGCACCGGCATACTGGCTGGCGTCGCCCTCGATAACAACAGTGCCGGACATCATATTTTCGGCCGCACCGGGGCCTACCGATCCTTCGACCTTGATTGTCGCCTGCTGGTTCATTCCGGCGCAGTAATAACCAGTCGAACCTTTGACCGTCACTTCAATTGGCGCATCCAAACCTACAGCAATCGCATGGCTTCCTTTGGGATTGACAACCTGCCAACTGGTCTGGTTTGTCGCGTCACGTTGCGCCTGAAGTGTCGAGTTCAACCCACGCAAACCCTTTTCCGAAATATCATAGGTCTGCATATCAGTGACTCCAGAAATAGACGGTTGCGGGCTCAGGCTCCCAAACGCGGGCTTCTTCTATGCCCGGCAGATTGACCAAGGCGCGGTATTCACTGCCAAAGGCAACATATTGATCTGTTTCCGCCATGACTGCCGGTTTGCAGGCAATTGGGTCACGTACTACACCGAACCCGTCCTTTGTACCCACTACAAAGGTAAAGAACCCGTCCAAATCCTCTAAGCTGCTTTCAAGCGCCTCGCCCAGAGTTGCTCCATTCTGCATCTTCCAGGTCAAATACGCGGCACCCACTTCGGTGTCGTTCATCGACTCCACCCGAACACCTTCGCGTTTCAGCTTACGGCGCAGCGAGTTGTGGTTGGACAGTGAACCATTATGAACCAGACATTGGTCGGCACCTGTATTAAATGGATGTGCGCCTTCAGTCGTCACCGCAGATTCCGTGGCCATCCGGGTATGACCAATACCGTGCGTACCACTCATTGACGACAGATCAAAACGTGCCGCCACATCTTTGGGCAGGCCAACTTCTTTGTAAATTTCGATGACGTCGCCGTCGCTCATCACCCGCATGCCAGGACGCAACTCGCGAATTGCCTGTCGCGCCTGATCTACTTTGGTTGCGTCAAGGCTCAAAACCGCGTGCGTATCATTGGGGCGCATCGTCACCTCGGCGTCGATGACCCGGCCCAAATCACCATCCAAATCGGCAAAATCCGTGTCTGGGTTGTCGGACTGAACTGTCAGTTTAGCCTTATCTTCTGTACCGCCATAGATAGCTATTCCAGCACTGTCCGGCCCCCGATCTGTCATAGTGATCAACATATCCGTCAACATCGAGCCAAGCTGCGGCTCTAATGTTTTGTCCTTAAGAAAAAGGCCGACGATTCCACACATTAGTGAACATCTCCTGTTACGATTTGCGGCGGACGCTAACATCAGGTTATCACGAAGGCAACAAGGGGAAAATTATTTTCATGTTAGGAAATTTTTTGAGCTTGATGTTCCCCCTTATTCAAGTAGGCACATGTTTCCCCTCTCTGAATCCGACCCGACCATGCCTCCGTCACTTTGTCTGTGGGTACGAGATGATCGACAAGTAACGCGCGGGAAGTGAACGAAGCACCTCGGGTCCATGAGGGGAATCTGCGTCAAAAAACAGAGTGTCGCCGGGCCTTAACAGATAGATGGCATCGCCATGCCGATAGTCAATTTCGCCCTCGAGCATGTAAATCAGTTCAATCCCATCGTGTTGAAAGGTCGGGAAAGTATCAGACACTTCGGTCAGCGTGATCAAGTACGGTTCAACCACGACACCGCTTGCATTTGGACCAAGATGCCCCAACAAATTGTACTGATGCCCTGCCCGCGTTCCGGCCCTTTCGGTTTCGACGCCTTGACCCGCTTTGGTATGCACAGCGTTCCGCGTTTCTTCGTAGCGACGGAAAAACGACGTAATCGGTGTGCTTAGTGCGTTGGCCAGTAGTTGCAGAGTTGTCAGAGACGGCGACGTATAACCATTTTCGATTTTTGACAGCATGCTGATCGACAGGCCAGTCAAACCGGACAATTCGGCAAAAGTCACCCCCTGTTGCACCCTCAGAGCTTTGATCTCCCGCCCAATGGCGGTTTCCAGGTTCTTTTCACCGCTGTCTTTTACTTTGTGGGGGTCCTGTGACAGAACTCCCATTTTTTTGCCTTTGCCGGCCTTGGCCATAGAAGCCCTCCAATACCCAGCCCTTATGGCCGAGCATTCACAGAGTGAAAATTTGTTTCCTGTCAGGGGTCGTCCTGCTAAACACCCCTTACCCGAATTCCGCTGATTGAAAAAGCAACGATCTGAAAGCAGAGGCTAGCATGCACCAGATTTCAGCACCTTTGTCAGAACTTGGCATCGATCAGAACAGCCAGATTACGCTGGGATTTCTTGTGTTTGAAGGATTCCCGATGGCCTGCCTCACCTCGGTCATTGAACCGTTGCGGGCCGCCAATGAAATTGCGGGAAGAGATGTATTCAGATGGCAGGTCATTTCAGAGACAGGCGAATCGACATCATCCAGCGCGCAAATTCCGTTTCAGGCGGACTTAGCATTGTGCGATGTCCAGCGGTTAGACATGTTGTTTTTGCTGTCTGAACCGGATGGGAAGTTCGCAAACCCCCATGCATCAAATGGCAGACTGCGGTTTCTGGCAAGACACGGAACCTGCGTCAGCGCCGTAAGCGGCGGCATCTTCCCACTTGCGCGATCAGGTCTGTTAGATCGGCAGATTTGCTCTGTGCATTGGTGCTACAGAACTGCGTTCGAGGCGGAGTTTCCTGAACTTGAGACAACTGATGACGTCATTGTTTTGGGCAAAAACTGTTGTACCGCTTCCGGCGCTGCAGCGGCTTTTGATCTGTCTTTACATCTGGTCGAATTAGCCTTTGGAGAGGCTGCAATGACCGAAGTCGCCTGCTGGTTCCAGCACCCTTCAATCCGCAGCCCAGGGGTCCGGCAAAAAACACCAGCATTTCAAACGGACGACATAGCCGACCATATGCCTGACATGGTTTCAAAAGCTATTCAGTTGTTCTCTGATAACCTCGAGTTTCCGCTAACTACACGCGAGGTCGCCCGTCGTGTAGGAGTTTCAGCACGCCATCTGGAACGCAGTTTCCGGCAGGCCACAGGACAGAGCCCCGGGGGTTACTACCGGCTAGTACGTCTACGTGCCGCAAGACAGCTTGTTATCTATACCCAGGACCCGCTTACCTCGATCGCGCACGCCGTGGGCTATACGAACCCGACATCAATGTCGCGCAACTATGTTGAACACTTTGGTTCCTCGCCACGGCAAGACCGACAAGATCACAACCGGTTCCGGGTCAGACGAGACACACATTTAAATTGAGCAACAATTAGACCGGACAAACAGCCTGAGCAACTTCGACCAATGCATGATGCAAAGATCCTGCAGATGACCGTGGACCCAGTACCGAATACTCGAAACCTGCTTTGCGGCACCAAAGATAGCAGCCAATGTGATGGATGGTCGTTCGGGTTGCTGTGTCGGAATTCATTGCCCGGACGTCCACGTTACACAATCTTTCGAAAAGGTCGCCAGCCGCTGAACCTGTGATATCGAAGCGCCCCCACGCGTCAGTCTGTTCAACAACCGATGCCGTTTCACCCGCGACAGGCTTGAGTTCTTGGGCAATCAATTCGTGACCAGTGTGATCCGCTTCAATCATCCAGCTGCTTGGGGCAATCCATATCGCACCATAAGTTTCACCAACCACAGACTTACCCGGCCCCGGCAAATCGCACCCGATAAAGGCACTTACTTGTGCAGTGCAAGCCGTTTCATGCCCAAGGCGCGCTGTCAACGTAGCCAAGGCCCGCGCAGGGTTTTCGGTGATCGACAACCCGGCAAAGTTATCGGTTTTGGGCTCTGTACGTCCAAGTGGCGTGATGGCTTTCAGTTTATGCACGCTGACGTCCTCCGTCCGGGTCGACAAAATGAGCACTTACAACTTCAACCTTGACCTCAGTACCTTCGAGCGGATTGGCCAACCGCAAAACTTCGCCCGTACGCTCTGCCCCATCTTTCAAATACCCGATGCCGATCGAGCTTTGCAGAACCGGGGAAAAAGCCGCCGATGTGACATATCCCTGATCGTGTGCTGCATCTACTGGGCCGTCTGCCTTCATAAGATGCCCCCCCGCAACCACTTGCTGACCAGGGTCGACGGGTTTGAACCCAACCAAACGCAGTGCATCTGGTTGATTCAATCCTTCTCGCTCGCTCATGATATTGCCGATGCAATCTTTCTTTTTGCTGACAATTCGGCCCATTCCAAGATTTAATGCAGTAGTGGTTCCATTCAGCTCATTTCCGGCTGCGTGCCCTTTTTCGATCCTCATGACGCCAAGAGCTTCGGTGCCATATGGAACAACATCAAATTCCTCTCCGGCCTCCATTAACGCGCGTATCATCGCGTCACCGTAACGTGTAGGCACCGCGATCTCATAAGCCAACTCGCCCGAAAACGAGATTCGGAACAGCCTCGCACGGCAGCCTTCGCAAATGGTGATTTCGGCGCAGGACATAAACGGGAATGCTTCATTCGAAAGATCGAAACCGGCATCGACAATTTTTTCCAGAAGCTTGCGGGAATTAGGGCCAGCAACCGCATATTGCGCCCAAGCCTCGGTCGTGGAGATCAACTGCACATCCAGATCAGGCCATAGGCATTGCCGCGCAAACTCCATCCGGCGATAGACTAGAACCGCATTCGCCGTGGTTGTCGTTACAACAAAGTGATCCTCGGCCAATCGTGCGGCTGTTCCATCGTCATATGCAATGCCATCCTCGCGCAGCATCAGGCCATAGCGAACTTTGCCAACAGCCAGTTTGGCGAAACCGTTGGCATAGATCTTGTTTAGGAACTCCGCGGCATCCGCTCCCTGCACATCAATCTTTCCCAGGGTGGTCACGTCGCAAACACCAACAGAAGCTCTGGTCTGCAACACCTCTCGATCTACTGACTGCCTCCAATGAGTCTCACCCTCTTTCGGAAACCATTGTGCGCGCAGCCAATCACCGACCTCAGTGAACACCGCGCCTTGCTCAATTGCCCACTTGTGACTGGGGGTCTCGCGCACAGGATGGAAATGCTTGCCAACTGCTCGGCCCGCCAACGCGCCCATAGCCACAGGTGTATAGGGAGGGCGGAAGATGGTCGTACCTGTCTCTGGAATTGATTTGCCTGTCAACTCTGCCATCACTGCCAGACCGGCCATGTTGCTGGTCTTTCCTTGGTCGGTCGCCATGCCCAGAGTGGTGTAACGCTTCAAGTGTTCAACCGAGACGTAATTCTCCTGATGTGCCAGTTTCACGTCCTTGACAGTTACGTCGTTTTGCAGGTCGATCCAAGCTCGACCTTTTCCTTCGGAAACGTGCCAAAAAGGCCGCAGTTTCACAGGAGAGTCTTTTGCCTCGGGCAATTCCGGTGCTCCTGCCGGGATGTCCAGATCGGACAGTGCGGCAATCGCTCCCTCGGCACCAGTTCGCAACGCGCCATAAGTAGACATTGCACCCGCGGCTGCCCCTGCCACTGACATACCAACAGGAAGATTGTCGCCCGGAACAAATGCTGCAAGACCTTCGTCCCATTTCGGTCGCCCGCGTTGATGACACGTCAGGTGCACATTTGGGTTCCAGCCTCCGGACACAGCCAGCCCGCCGCAAACGATCTCTCGTGTAAAGCCTTTGTCCGTACGGATCGTAACCGAGTTTAGACCAAGCCTTCCTTTGCTACCAATTACTTGCGCACCAGCAAATAGTTCCGTTCCGTCCACACTTGGCGCATCTGCCCGAGTGTCGATGACAGCGGTAACATGCACACCTTTGGCGATTAGGTCGGCAGCTGTACGATGGCCATCATCGTTATTGGTGAAGACAGCGACCTGTTCATGAGCGCGCACGGCCCAACGATTAGCATAGGCGCGCATCGCACCAGCCAACATAATCCCGGGTCGGTCATTGTTGGAAAAAGCAATCGGTCGCTCTGTTGCTCCGGCGCAGAGCAGCGCACGCTTCGAATAGATGCGCCACATGATCTGTCGAGGCTGCCCACTGGCGGGTGTTGGTAGGTGATCTGCAATACGCTCAACAGCCCCGTAAATACCGTGGTCAAATGCTCCGATAACCGTGGTTCGCGGCAGTACTCGAACGTTGTCCATCGCCGATAGCTCTGCCAACGCATGCGCGGCCCAGTCCGACGCGGCAACGCCGCCAACTTCAATCGATTCTGCGTTCAACCGTCCGCCGAGTACGAAATCCTCGTCGGCCAGAATAACCCGCGCACCGGCACGACCTGCTGTAAGCGCCGCCATCAAGCCCGCAGGCCCGGCCCCAATCACCAGTAAATCGCAGTGCAGAAAACCTTTGTCATAAACATCCGGATCATCTTCACCTGTAATGCTCCCAAGACCGGCAGCATTTCGAATAATAGGCTCATACAACTTTTCCCAGAAAGCTTTGGGCCACATAAAGGTCTTGTAATAGAACCCCGCAGTCAGAAAGTTGCTGAACAAGTCGTTTATCGATAACACGTCGCGTTCCAGCGAGGGCCAGCGGTTCTGCGAATTGGCGGCTAGACCATCATACAACTCGGCCACGGTCGCTCTTGTGTTCGGCTCTTGCCTACCACCGCTGCGCAGCTCAACCAGCGCGTTGGGTTCTTCCGAGCCAGACGTCAATACCCCTCTCGGGCGGTGATACTTAAATGACCGACCCATAAGCCGCACGCCATTGGCCAGCAGAGCAGAGGCGAGTGTATCGCCCGGATGCCCTTGAAAGCGTTTACCGTCGAACTTGAAACTCAGGCTTTGGTCGTGATCAATAAGACCGCCGTTCAGTCGGTTTATTTGTTTGTTCATCGTCCGCGCCCCCGTGCCCGGGCTACGTCACGGGCCAGTTCAACCGAAGTAATTTCATGCGTCAGCGTATTGCGCGTTACTACCAACCACGACCGGTCCCCTTGTTCGTGATACCAAAGCTCGCGATGCTCGCCAGCCGGATTATCGCGCAAATAGAGATAGTCGTGAAATGCCTCCGCTGCGTTTTCAGCTTGCCAATCCGGACGGTCGATTAAGGTGGCATCGCCTAGGTAGACAAACTCCTGCGCGTCTCGGGGGCCAAGAAGCGGGTGATCAATTATCATAAGCGGCCTCCTTTCAGTGCAGGTTGGGCTGAGCGCCCACACCTTTTTCATCGATCATTCGACCAGAACGAAATCGATCCAATCGGAAGGCGGTTGCCACCTCATGCGGACGATCGGTGGACAGCAGATGAGCAAAACACCAGCCCGAGGCCGGCGTTGCCTTGAAGCCGCCGTAGCACCAACCACCGTTGAAATAGAGACCCTCGACTTGCGTCCGGTCGATAAAGGGCGATCCGTCCATCGACATGTCCATCACCCCGCCCCATCCACGCAGCAGCCGCACCCGGCCAAGCGCCGGGATCAGAGCGACACCGCTTTCGATTACATCCTCGACCACTGGCAGATTTCCCCGCTGGGCATAGGTGTTGTACATGTCGATATCGCCGCCAAATACCAATCCTCCTTTGTCCGACTGGCTACAGTAGAAGTGGCCAGCGCCAAAAGTGATGACACCAGGAATTATGGGTTTCAGTCCCTCCGAAACAAACGCCTGCAACACATGGCTTTCAATCGGCAGTCGCATTCCGGCTTTCTCCATCACCCGACTGGATGACCCTGCCACGGCAACACCGACCTTTTTCGCACCGATATATCCGCGGGAAGTTTCAACACCCAAAATCTTCCCATTCTCTATGCGAAACCCTGTCACCTCACAGTTTTGGATGATGTCGACGCCGCGTTGGTCCGATCCACGTGCGTAACCCCAAGCGACAGCATCGTGACGTACAGTGCCCCCGCGTCGGTGCAGCAGACCACCTTTAATCGGAAAACGGGCATTGCTGAAGTTTAGGAAAGGGTACAACGCTCTTACCCCGGCTGTATCAAGCAACTCTGCATCGGATCCATTTAGGATCATTGCGTTGCCTCGCCTCCTTGCCGCGTCACGTTGTGCATCTGTATGAACGAGGTTGAGGATTCCACGCTGGCTGACCATAGCGTTGAAATTGAAGTCCTGTTCCAATCCCTCCCACAATTTCAGCGAGAATTCATAGAAAGGCTCATTCCCATCAAGAAGATAGTTTGACCGTATGATGGTTGTATTTCGACCCACATTGCCGCCGCCGATCCAACCTTTTTCAAGAACTGCTATGCGCGCATGACCAAATTCCTTGGCCAAATAATAAGCAGTCGCCAGGCCATGCCCACCGCCGCCCACAACGACAAAATCATACTCGTTTTTGGGTTCGGGATCCCGCCATGCGGGGGTCCAGCCCTTGTGGCCTGTCAAGGCCTCCTTAATGACTCGAAATCCAGAATACCGCATTCCTGCCTCGCCAATGTTTCAAACATCATTGAACATTGTAATTGCCATCGCCCAGCAATTTTGCGGTGTTCACTTGAAGTTTTGCGTCATCCAAAGAGACGCTGCCGTTTTGGCCTTTGAAGATTCCGCGAGCGCGATTGAACGACTGCCGCACGCGGAAGGGCATCCGGCAAACTGAGATCACGCCCGAATAATGTTCACTAAGGCAGGACCAACGATGTTCTGCACGAGCGAGTTTCAACTAGGAAGTGGTTGAAGCCGCGCAACCACCGCAGAGCTTGACAGAATTTCAACAATCAGATCACGTCTGACCACCAGATATTCGGAGGCAAAATGCGCATTATCAAAAACCCACACCGAGCGGGTAATAAACTGGCGCCATCTGCTCCATATCCCTCTACCGACGCCACGCGTGTTGCAGACCTTCTTTCATTGTGTCCAGCTGCCAAAGAAACGCCACTGGTCGACGCCTCGGATCTGGCTCAGGTCGCGCATCTTTGGGTCAAGGATGAAAGAGCCCGTATGAACCTTGGTTCATTCAAGGCATTGGGTGCCGCATATGTAATTGCACGCCACGCCGCCGAAAAATCAGACGAACCGGGGGTCGATACGTTGACCGGAGCTACTTATGTCACTGCCAGCGCAGGGAACCACGGAATGAGCGTAGCGGCAGGTGCCAGAATATTCGGTGCCAAAGCAGTTGTTTTCATCGCCGAAACCGTTCCCGAAAGCTTTGCTGAGCGGTTACGTGAACAGGGTGCATCCGTTGTTCGAAGTGGTGCTGATTACGCTGCCAGTATGGAGGCGGCAAATAATGCGGCCGACGAAAATGGCTGGACATTGCTTTCGGACAGCTCGTGGGAAGGTTACTTTGAAATACCATACACTCTGATGGAAGGGTATCTACAAATGGCGGCAGAGGCCGTTGCGCAATGTCCGGAGACGCCTACGCACATAATATTGCAGGCCGGTGTGGGCGGATTGGCTGGCGCAGTGGCGGCTTACTCACGCACCGTATGGGGAGATGCCCCAAAGATAGTCGTTGTCGAGCCCGAAGCAGCACCTGCGCTGCAATCTAGTATTGCTGCGAGTAAGTGCGTTTTTGCTGACGGACCAGACAGCATCATGGGACGGCTTGACTGCAAGGAACCTTCGCTGATCGCCTTAAATGGGTTAGCCCGTGACGCGGACTTGTTTTTGACCCTGTCAGATGACGAGGTGTCCGAACAACTTGGCACTCTTGCTGCACTAGGGCTGGAAACCACAGCTTCTGGCGGTGCCGGTGTAGCTGCGGTTATGAATGATGCGGCTCGGCATTCTATGGAGATCGAGGATCGTTCTCGTGTTTTGTGCTTTTTGTCTGAGGTCGCTGAATGAGGGGGTTTGAACCGAGCGAATTCCAGACACGTGTGATGCGAGCTCAAGACTTAATGCAGAGAGCTGGCTTATCTGCTTTGTTACTGACTACCGAGACTGACGTAAGGTACTTTACCGGTTTTCTGACGCGGTTTTGGGAAAGTCCGACGCGTCCCTGGTATCTTGTCTTACCTGCATCCGGAAAACCCGTAGCTGTGATCCCGTCTATCGGAGCCGCGCTTATGGGCCAGACGTGGCTGGACGATATCAGAACCTGGAGCGCGCCAGACTTGCAGGATGACGGCGTCACACTATTAGCTGACGCATTGCAGGAACTGACACCCGCTGACGCCGACATCGGGATGCCGGATGGGCACGAGACCCACGCCCGTATGCCAATGGCAGATATACAGAGTTTGAAAGAAGCGCTTGGTACTCGCCACATCACGGGTGATATGGGCATTTTGCGCAAATTACGAATGGTCAAATCCGTCGCCGAGATCGAAAAGATTGAAACCGCGTGCAGCATCGCGGGCCGTGCTTTTGCTCGGGTGCCCGAGATCGCAAAACCCGGGGTGCCGCTGGACGCAATCTTCAGAAAGTTTCAAATTCTCTGCCTGGAGGAAGGAGCTGACTGGGTACCTTATCTTGCCGGAGGCGCAGAACACGGCGGTTATACCGACGTCATCTCGCCAGCACACCCGACACCGCTGGAGCCCGGAGATGTTTTGATGCTGGACACCGGTTTGGTCTTGGATGGCTATTTTTCAGATTTCGACCGAAACTGGTCGATAGGAGCCGCGCATCCTGATGTTAAATCTGCCTATTCTAGGCTGATAGAAGCTTCGGACGCCGCGTTCGAGATTGCGAGACCCGGAGCAACAGCCGCAAATTTGTTCAGTGCAATGAACGACGTGCTGACCAATCAATCTGAAGGCACGGATGCGGGGCGACTGGGGCATGGGTTGGGTATGTCGCTGACCGAGTGGCCATCACTCATCCCTACGGATCATACCGTGCTGAAAGCGGGAATGGTTCTCACACTTGAACCCGGTATCGCTGTCGGAGGAAAAATTCTGGTGCATGAGGAAAACATTGTTATTACCGGTAATGGTCCTCGCTTTATCAGCCCGAGAGTTGGACCAGATTTGATCGAGCTATGACACGAATACCCTACACACTCGACCAGGATGATCCGGCAGCTTCGCCGATAGGGCTGATTCTATTGCAAACGGACGAAACACTGGAGCCCGAGTTTAGCCAGTACTTCTCGGACCGGGCTTTCCCAATCCACGTTACCCGCATTCCAAGTGGTGTCGAAGTAACCAAAGACAGTCTGGCTGAAATGGAAACAGCTCTGCCTGCGGCGGCGCGCTTGTTGCCTAGTGCTCGACCATATCGTGTTATTGGATATGGGTGCACTTCGGCCAGCTCCGTCATCGGATCAGATCGGGTTGCGCAGTTGGTGAAACAGACTTGCGACACGGCTGAGGTCACAAACCCGCTACTGGCGGCAACGGCTTGTGCAAAGGAATTGGGCGTTTCAAAATTTGCTTTGCTTTCGCCGTATATTGAAGAAGTCAACATACCGTTGCGTAAGGCATTTTCCGAAAACGGAATATCAACGGATATCTTCGGTACGTTTGGCGAAGCCGAAGAAGCCAAGGTTGCGCGCATTTCCGAACAATCGATCATTGAAGCAGCATGCCGCCTGGGCTCTGACCCGTCTGTCGATGCAATTTTCCTGAGTTGCACCAACCTTCGAACTTATGCGGCAATTCCGCAGATTCGTAAAAAAACCGGTAAACCCGTGCTGTCCAGCAACCAAAGCTTAGCCTGGCATATGCAACGCCTAAATAGTATCAATTGATATAGTAAATAGAAGTCAAACAACGTGATTTTTGCATTCTATGTTGCAAACCAAGTATTGTTTGGTCTTAACTGCTTCTCATTGATCAATGAGGTCCGACACTCTCGGATAATCATTTGACGAAACAGGGGGTCTTGTGGCCGAAACAACGAACGACGCCGCGTTTGTCGAATTTCAACGCGTTCAGAAGTCTTATGACGGCGAAAATCTCGTCGTTAAAGATCTTAATCTAGCAATGCCAAAAGGTGAGTTTCTCACGATGCTCGGCCCTTCCGGATCTGGCAAGACGACCTGCCTTATGATGCTGGCTGGCTTCGAGACAGCCACACATGGGGAAATCCTGCTCGACGGGCGACCGATCAACAACATTCCGCCGCACAAGCGGGGTATTGGCATGGTGTTCCAGAACTATGCCCTATTTCCGCACATGACCGTGGCCGAAAACCTTTCTTTTCCGCTTGAGGTTCGCAAATTGAGCAAATCCGACCGCGAAGCGAAAGTTAGCCGTGCGCTGGATATGGTGCAGATGGGAGCGTTCGGCGGTCGTCGTCCTGCCCAGCTTTCCGGAGGACAACAACAGCGCATTGCGCTAGCCCGAGCATTGGTGTTCGAACCCGAACTGGTGCTCATGGATGAGCCCCTTGGTGCGTTGGACAAACAGCTGCGAGAGCATATGCAGTTCGAAATCACTCGTCTTGCACACGAACTGGGCATTACCACGGTTTATGTGACGCATGACCAGACCGAAGCGCTCACCATGTCTGACCGCGTCGCAGTTTTTGACGACGGCCGAATTCAACAGTTGGCGCCGCCCGATCAACTGTACGAAGAGCCAGAGAACAGTTTCGTGGCGCAATTCATTGGCGAGAACAACACTCTCGAAGGTGTAGTGAAATCCATCCAAGGCGACACGTGTCTGGTTCAGTTGGATGACGGATCGGAGATTGATGCTGTGCCGATCAATGTTCACGACGCTGGTGAACGCACCAAAGTGTCCATTCGTCCGGAGCGCGTTGAATTCAACAAGGATCGTCTACATGCCGATGCACACACTCTGAAGGCAACGGTGAGAGAATTCATCTATATGGGTGATGTCTTCCGTTTTCGTATGTCCGTGGCTGGCAATGACGAATTCATAGTCAAAACCCGCAATGCACCTGATGCTGTCCGGCTGAAACCCGGGCAAGAAATCGAAATCGGGTGGTTGCCCCAGGATTGTCGTGCGCTCGACGCATAGACCAAGTCACGCAAAGCAGACGTGGCTGTACTGAGGGACCGGCTGGTGAAAACCCGTGCATCGGCCGATCAAACAAATAAACGGGAAGTACTGGGAGTAACAAATGAAACCAACTAAATCACTGCTTACTGCGGCTGCATTGGCGACTGCGGCCAGCGGCGTGTCAGCACAGGAAATGACAATTGTTTCTTGGGGGGGCGCCTATTCCAAGTCGCAACTCAAGGCCTATCACGAGCCCTATTCGGAAAAGACCGGTGTCACTATCCTGAACGACGACAGTTCGGCCGAAGCGGTTGCCAAACTGCGCGCAATGAACGAAGCAGGCAACATAACCTGGGACGTAGTTGACGTTGTGGCTGCGGATGCGATCCGCCTGTGCGACGAAGGATTGGCGCTGGAAATCGATCCAGACACACAACTGGCGCCGGCACCTGATGGCACGCCCGCATCCGAGGACTTTGGCGACCTGTTGGTAAGCGAGTGCTTTATTCCACAGATCGTTTATTCGACAACCTTTGGATATCGCACAGATCTTGTTGGTGACACCCCGCCATCAGATATCTGCGCTGTGTTCGACCTTGAGACCTACCCAGGTAAGCGCTCGCTCGAAAAACGTCCGATCAATAACATGGAATGGGCTTTGCTTTGCGACGGAGTGGCAAAAGACGACGTTTATGATGTGCTGGCAACACCCGAAGGGCAGGATCAAGCGCTGGCTAAACTGAACACCATTAAAGACAGTGTAGTGTGGTGGTCCGCGGGTGCGGACACCCCTCAACTTCTGGCTGATGGCGAAGTTGTCATGGGTTCGACCTATAACGGACGTTTGTTCAGCGTAATCGAAGAGCAAAAGCAGCCCGTGGCAATGTTGTGGGACGCGCAGGTATTCGATCTGGACGGCTGGATCATTCCAGCTGGCTTGAGCGAAGAGCGCCAGCAGCGCGCACTGGACTACATCATGTTCGCGACAGACACTCAGCGTCTTGCAGATCAGGCCAAGTATATTTCTTACGGCCCGGCCCGTGCTTCTTCAGCACCGCTGGTCGGTCAGCATGCGGAATTGGGCATCGACATGGCGCCACACATGCCGACCGATCCGGAGAACGCCAAGAACACGTTCCTTTATAACTACGAGTTCTGGGCCGACTACCGTGACGACATCGATGCCAAATTCCAGGCTTGGTTGGCACAATAATACAGGCACCTAGCCTAAATTAAGTCAGAGGGCGGTTCGTCGCCCTCTGACAAGAAAAATCCAAGGGGCAAAGATGACTGACGCAAGCGATAACGCCGGACCCATGCTGGCCGCGGACGGAACACCGCTCAAGCAATCGTTGGCTCGTTCCCTACGGCGCCAAAAATTACGAGCGCTGCTTCTAGTTGCCCCTCTTCTATTGTTTGTTCTGTTTTCATTTATTGTGCCGATCGCCTCAATGCTATTCCGTTCGGTCGAAAACAGTATCGTTTCAGACACCCTGCCTTTAACGGTCGAAGCCCTTGGAAACTGGGACGAAACAAGCGACGAGTTACCTGGCGAAGAGGTTTACGATGCCTTCGTTCGAGACATGGTCGTCGCGATCGAAAACAAAGAACACACACGACTGGGATCGCGCCTGAACTACGAAGAAACCGGAATGTCTTCGATGTTTCGCAGGTCTGGACGTGGTTTGCGAAAGCTAGATCCGGAAACCGACGGACCGTTCAAGGAACAGCTGATCGAAATCCACGAAGGTTGGGGCGATCCGCAGACTTGGAGGGTAATCAAGACGCATTCGCCGCAGGTGACCAATGGTTATTTCTTGAACGCAGTGGATATGCGCCGCACTCCTGAAGGCGCTCAGCCGCAGCCCGAAGACAAACAGATTCTGATAAAACTTTTTGGGCGGACGCTGTTCATGTCGCTGGTAATTACTGGCGCGTGTATTCTTTTGGCCTATCCGGTGAGTTACCTGCTGGCGACGTTGCCAATGCGTGTTTCCAACCTGCTGATGATACTTGTTCTTTTACCTTTCTGGACCTCGCTTCTTGTGCGAACCTCAGCCTGGAAAGTCATGTTGCAACAGCAAGGTGTCATCAACGAAACACTGGTATGGCTCGGACTTGTCGCCGACGATGCGAGACTGGTCATCATAAACAACCAGATCGGTACTATCGTTGCTATGACGCATATCCTGCTGCCGTTCATGATCCTTCCGATGTACTCGGTGATGCAAACAATACCCGAGTCTTATACCCGCGCGGCGAAATCCATGGGCGCAACCAATTGGACCACGTTTTGGCGCATCTATTTCCCACAATCCATTCCAGGTATCGGAGCCGGTTCTATACTCGTCTTTATCTTGGCAATTGGGTACTACATCACCCCGGAAATCGTCGGCGGTACAAAGGGTGTCTTTATTTCGAACCGGATCGCCTATCACATCTCCTCTTCGCTGAACTGGGGATTGGCGGCGGCCTTGGGCACGATCCTTCTTGCCGTCGTTCTGCTACTCTACTGGGTCTACGACAAAATCGTGGGCATCGATAACGTGAAGCTGGGATAAACGACATGGCCGCTTTGACACCGATATCCCGCAAACCTTTGTCGATGGTTCTTCCCAGCGTTGCTTTGGCTGGCGCATTTGCCGGTATGTTCGTTGGTGCCGGCAATGGCTCGATCATTCTGGGAGTTTTGGCAGGAGCTGCACTGATAGCAGCTTTGGCATGGTTCTACATCACCGTCCTCAAGAATGAAAAAATGGCGCGGTGGATCAACATCATCGGGTTTGGCGCGGGCGGGTTCGCAATTGCCGGCCCATTGGGTGGCGTGCTGGGCTTGCTAGGAGGATGGTTCTTTGCTTGGTTCATATATTGGCTTTACGAAGGGCGATATCGTCGCAAACTTTTGCCCTATCTGACAGCGAAACAGGTCTTTTACCACTATCTGTTCCGGGTAATCTGCGGGGCGATCTTCATATTCCTGATCACGCCGATTCTTGTGGTTTTGCCCCTTTCCTTCAACGCGCAAGACTTCTTTACATTTACCCCAGAAATGCTGCGTTTGGATCCTGAAGGGTACTCGCTCAAACACTATCGGGATTTCTTTACCAACAATGAATGGCAACGCAGTTTCAAGAACTCGCTGATCATCGCGCCGATTGCGACAATTATTTCAGTTACATTGGGTACATTGGCAGCCATTGGCCTTAGCCAGTCACACGTGCCGGGGCGGCGGGCAATCATGGGTATTCTGATCTCGCCAATGATTGTGCCGCTGATTATTTCTGCAACTGGGATGTTCTTCTTCTATAGCGATATAGGCCGGTTCCTTGAGGGTACGCTGGGTATGAACAAGAACTTTGTCGGTTACTTGAAAGTGATCCTGGCACATGCGGTTCTTGGGATTCCGTTTGTCATCATCACGGTCACCGCTACGTTGGTCGGTTTTGATCGGTCCCTAACCCGAGCTGCGGCGAACATGGGAGCTGGCCCTGTTCGTACTTTCTTTAAGATTCAGATGCCCCTGATATTGCCGGGCGTTATCTCGGGCGGCCTATTTGCCTTTATCACTTCATTTGACGAAGTCGTCGTTGTTCTGTTCGTCGGCTCGGCTAGCCAGAAAACACTTCCTTGGCAGATGTTCACCGGATTACGCGAACAGATCAGCCCGACGATTCTGGCGGTGGCGACGATCCTTGTTGTTCTTTCAATTGCACTGCTTACCACAGTGGAATTGTTGCGACGTCGATCAGAGCGGCTAAGGGGACTTTCCCCTGCTTGACGGACCAAATTTTGTGATCTAACGATTTTTCTGTTCAACCTGACCGCGATGGCGTCGCGGATCAAGCGGGTTGATCGGCTCTCGGCACCCGAGACCGCTTGTCCTGAACGCCGGGACATGTGGCCGGGGATTGCATACCCGGCAAATGAGAGAGGCCAAATATGTCCGACACTTCAAATCGCCCAGAGTTTTTCACTTGCCATAATGGCGACAAAGCCCCACTACCGTTCAGCAAACAAGAATATGCACGCCGCCTCGCGAAGCTACGAGCGATCATGGCCGAACGGGACATCCCAGTGGTTTTGCTGACTTCGATGCAAAACATCGCTTACTACTCGGGCTTCCTCTATTGTGCATTCGGCCGCCCTTATGGATGTGTTGTTACGCAAGACAGTTGCACGACAGTTTCGGCCAACATCGACGCTGGCCAGCCATGGCGACGCTCTGTCGAAGACAACGTAATCTACACCGATTGGAAACGGGATAATTATTGGCGCGCTGTGGCCAATTTGATTGGCAATGCAAAACGCGTTGGAATTGAAAGCGACCACATGACTCTTGCCGCCAGAGATACGGCGCTGCAAATGCTCGGTGATCCAGAGCTGATCAATGTTGCACCTGACACAATGGCCGCTCGAATGGTCAAATCCGCCGAAGAGATCGAGCTGATTAAGGGCGGAGCACGAACGGCGGACATTGGCGGTGCAGCCGTACACGCGGCGATACGCGAAGGCGCGACCGAGATCGAAGTTGCAATGGCCGGTCGTGACGCCATGGAATCTGAGATCGCCCGCGCTTACCCTCACGCTGAATACCGTGACACTTGGGTTTGGTTTCAATCAGGATTGAACACAGATGGAGCACATAACCCGGTCACCAAACGTTCCTTGCAAAAGGGTGATATCCTGTCTTTGAACACCTTTCCGATGATTTCGGGATATTACACCGCGCTTGAACGAACTCTTTTCCTGGGGGAACCCGATCCAGATAGCCTGCGGTTGTGGCAAGCCAACGTCGCCGCGCACGATTTGGGCCTTAGCCTTATCAAGCCTGGCGCCACATGTTCAGGTATTACTGCAGAGATCAACCGTTTCTTCGCCGATCAAGGATTGCTCAAGTACAGGTCTTTCGGCTACGGCCACTCTTTCGGTGTTCTCAGCCACTACTACGGTCGAGAGGCTGGTTTGGAACTACGCGAAGATATAGACACCGTACTAGAACCAGGCATGGTGGTCTCAATCGAACCGATGCTATGGATTCCCGAAGGACAGCCCGGCGCAGGCGGCTATCGGGAACACGATATTCTGGTCGTAGGTGAGAGTGGAGCTGAGAACATCACCGGGTTCCCTTATGGCCCAAAGCATAACATTATTGACGCATAAAATTACCTGCCGGGGCACTTTGCCCCGGCAGTTCATCACCGCTCGGGTTCCAGATGTATTTTTTTCAAATTTTTTAGCACACAGTTTCAATCAAATAAGTGACTAAAGTTGACGTCTGTGGACGCATTATGTTCCCGGCCTCAGTCTCACACCATGGCCGACTATCCACGTTGTGCACGTTCGTGAAAAATAAAGCCCAAGAAGTTCAGTAATAACTGAGCTGCCAATATCTGGGTGCTTTCAGTTGGGTCGTAGGCTGGCGCCACTTCCACTAGGTCGATCCCAACAACATCACCACGCCCTGCCAGACCCTGCAAAATCTCGAGCACATCGTAATACAGGAATCCACCATGGCTTGGCGTGCCTGTGCCCGCAGCAATTGAAGGACAGAAAGCATCAATGTCGATGGTAACATAATAGCGCACACCAGAAGGGATACGTTCCAAAACAGCCTTAGTTCCCAGCTTACGAACTTGACGGACGGACAAGATATCCGATCCCCTTGAGCGTGCGTCCTGATACCCCTCTTTCGCGGTTGAAGAGACGTTCCTGATACCTAATTGAGTCATCCCTGACACATAGTCTTTTTCGATCGCACGCCGCATCGGATTGCCGTGGCCATTCGTGACTCCGTGACGTTCGTCGACAAAGTCCAGGTGCGCATCAAATTGAACAATATGGATCGGACCATTTTCCGCGCAATCATCCGCGAATGCGGATATGCACGGAATATTGATCGAGTGGTCACCGCCAATGACCAATGGCAAAGCACCTGCTTCCAAAATTTTGCGCACGCCAAAGGCAATGTTGTTATGGCTTTCATCAGTTTTGGTGTGAATGATGTCCGCATCTCCTAAGTCGACAATGCGCACCGAGCTATCCAAATAAGTCAGATCATCTTCATGGTCATACGCGCCGGCATGACCGAAGCTGAACAGGGTTGATGCCTCGCGAACCGCGCGGGGACCAAACCGGGCCCCTGCCCGCCACTGTGTCCCAAAATCAAAAGGTGCACCCAAAACGCAAACGTCAGCCTCAATCTGATCCCAATCTTGGACATAGGCGGATTTCGCAAATGTCGAAATACCAACAAACGGTAAGTTCAACCTGCCCGATGCATATCCATGGTTTTGCATGTCAGCCCTTTCGCCTGATTAGTCTTTCCGCAGTGATTTCAACACATGCAGACCCAAAATGTGAATGGCTATATGCTCAGACCGCTCTTTGCGACTATGATTGCGGTCTCAGCGAAGTCCCCAAAACGTGAATCTGGAATCCTGCTCTATCACCACGTAGCGGTTCATCGCTTCAGTAAAACGCTGATCTTTTTCGAGAAACTCAATGAAGTTGAACGGTTGAAATACAAAGGGTGGAGTGTTGTCGAACACCAGAAAATTTGGAGAATTTCCGACAAAATCATCAACAATTTCGGTGCGGGTTCTACTCTGGATTTTATTCAACTTGGCGCAGCGCTCAGAATTCGCTTCGCAGTTTTCCACACGCAACCCGTTCGCTGCACCCGGTACGAGCCACAACGCGGGATAGCGACTTGTCCAAACTGCATCAGCTTCTAACACCAACGGAAAAGACGGAGCCAGCGAAGAAGAGAACACCATTATCCGTGGTTCGGGCGTTTCTGCACTCAATATCGACAAAAAACTCTCTGTTAAATCGTTGCGATAAAACCCTTTTTGGAACGCGAGCGACACACAGGCGACCAGACCCAAAGCCGACACAGAGGCAAGTAGCCAATTGAGCCGAGCTTGCAAAATCAACCACATAAACCCGACAATGGCAAAGGCGTGGATCGGAACAGCCTGATACCCAAAGCCGGTCCACTGAACAAAGTATATTACGCATCCAGCTAAAACTGCCGCGAAAGGCAGTGCCGCCATACGACCCCGGCCGTAAAGCACAGCCAAAACTGAGGCCGCCAGAAATAGCAGTGGAATGGCAGGCACAACAAGGCGAATTACCGTTGCATCGTTAAATCGATAGGCCCCGTAAACAGATGTCGCAATTGGCAAAATTTCGGTGAAATACTCGGGATGCAATGTTGCGGCCGCTACCAGATATACCCCCCCAATTGCGAACAATGTGACGTTTGACGCTGAAACCACGGGCTTTAGTGATCGCTTCAGAAACATCTCAGTTATCGTGAGCGCGATCGGGATCAAAACAAAGTGTGGCTTGATACAAATGCCGATTGCGGCAAAAGCAGCGCGGCCGACACTCTCTTTGCCAGTTCCTGCTCCCTGCATCACTATGTGCCCAAAAAGATAAGGCATAGTGAAAATAACCATGAGATGTTCACGTTGGCCGCTTGAAGAAACAGCTGGGACAGCCATAGCAACCGCTGCAGCGATCAACATCAGGAACTGCCGACCCCAGTCCAACTCAGAGTACTGTTGCAATAGGTTCCATACCCAAACAAGGCTAAATGCCATCAAGATCGACAACGTCAAATACTGCGCGTTTGTCTCGGACATGCTCAACCATTCAGCCAGAAAAACAACAGGAACCGTCAGATAAAAGTTAAGCGGTGGGTTAACCTCGACGATATCGACATACAGCTGAGCACCAGAAAGCCAGTTTCGTGTGGCTACCAAATACCAAGCTGTATCGTGATTGATGGGGCGGTCCTTGTACACGGCAAAGTAAAGACCCGCGAACGCGATTGCGAACAGGACGCCGATCCAGTCCTTGTAAACCACTTTGGATTGGTCACCTGCAAACACCCAATATTTCGATACAAGAAAAGTTACACTCGGCACAACGACGGCAACGATCGCCATAGCAACAACAAAACTGGTATCCATCACTTCACAAATTACATAGGTGATACCGCTACTTAGTAGCAAACCCAAAACAGCTAGTAGCCCAAAACGAACCATTTGCTGTTGATGGCTTCCCGTTGCCTTAAATGTCATCTCTGCATGGCCAAAATAGGAAACAGAAACCGCGGCCAGAAATCCCGCGAAATTTGACGCTTGGACATCCAGACTAAGCAAATTGCGCACGAGCATGGCGACTAGAACATGCAATAGCGTGGCAAACAAACCGACGCTGGCAAATCGCGTTAGTTGGGCGATCATTATCCGGCCTGTTTTTGTTTGAGAATGGCGCAAACTGATAGACCAATAGGCGCATGAAAACGCCCAACAAAATGCCTCTCAGTCGAGAAAACTCTATATAGTATTTTGTTTACCCAATCAGACGGCATTGCGTCATCAGCTGTTTCTTTATGGAACAAAGCTTTAAAACGGCGAAGGCCAACGGCGATCGGAAACAGCAGGCTATTGAAGTAAAAAGAATACTCAACTTCTAAACCTGCTTTCTCAGAAACCTCTTTCAGCGACTTTTTTGTGTAGCGGCGGAAGTGATGGTGCATCTCATCGTGACTTGACCACATCCAAGGCAAGGCGGGAACCGTAACAAACAGTCGTGCATCACCTGCTAAATGGCCCGATAAACCTTCAAGAGTGGCCCTGTCATCTTCAATGTGTTCCAGCACGTCGAACAATGCGATCAGGTCATATTTTTTAGCTTGGTTCGGGATGTCATTTGGCAGCGCTCCGTATGCTATTTCCAGACAGCTCTTTTCCGCGGCAATTGCACGTGCCTCCGCGTCGTACTCGAATGCGTCGAGTTCGCCCAAGCCCATCAACATTTCTAGGTTGCCACCCGTTCCACATCCCGCTTCCAGAATGCGCGCGTTTTTTGGCAATGAGATCAAACGATCAATGGTGGCCCGTATCACGTCTCGACGTCCGGCAAACCACCAATGCACGTCTTCATTTCGACCCATTCGGTCGTAAGTTCCGCGTTCCACGTCACTTCTCCGATTTCAGTCCATGCGCTGATCGCACGATGTAAATTGGACGATCCCGAACTTCGTTGAAAATCCGGCCTACATATTCACCAATGATACCCACCGCCAACAGGTTTAGCCCGCCAAACAAGAGGATCAAAATGACCGTCGACGCGTAACCCGGCGTATCTGCCCCCAAAAACAGAGTGTAGAAAAGAATAAAGGCCGCGTAGCCAAACGAAGCGAGTGACAAAATCGTACCTACATAGCTCCAGACCCGAAGAGGGACCGTAGAGCTCGTGAAAATCCCGTCCAACGCAAAGTTCCATAGTTTCCAGTAAGACCAGCTTGATCTTCCCGCGATACGTTCTGGGCGCTGAAACGTCACTTCTGCAGTGTCGAACCCGACCCAACTAAAGATGGATTTGTTGAATCGTGATTTTTCACCGATTTCCCGAACAACATCCACGACCTGACGGTCGAGCAATCTGTAGTCGCCTACATTGGCTGGAATCGGTCTTTCGGCCAGAGAATTGAAAACTTTGTAAAAGGCGGCAGCCGACCTCTGTTTGATCCAGCTGTCTTTCGACCGGTCCACTCGTCGAGCATTCACTATCTGTGTACCTTCGCGCCATTTCACTATCATTTCGGGGATTACTTCCGGCGCATCCTGAAGATCCACATCCATCGGAATTACGGCGTCCCCAACTGCGTGCTCCAACCCTGCGCACAACGCTGAATCCTTGCCAAAATTACGAGAAAGGTTAAGCAAAGCGATGTGCGCGTCATTTTTCATCAGGCTTCGAATTGCAAATTCAGTAGCATCCTGGCTACCGTCATTTACAAAAACTATTTGATAGTCTGTCGCCGGCGCCATCGGATCCAGAACCTCGTGAATGCGTTCCACGAATTTTCCTATGGAATCCTGTTCATTAAAAACAGGGACAACCAGCGACACCAATTTTGGGGTCTGGAAATCCCTTTTGTTCTTTTGCGCGCTCCGAGCCGAAAAACTTCCGGTCATAACATACGAACCCCAACTAGCCGATTCAGCGAAGCAAATTCAGTCAAACGTCAACTGTTTCCTTCTTCTAAACAATTCATGTGGCCGGAATTAGGCGGTAACTCGTCTAATTTGTGAGAGGCGAATAAACGCGTTGGACGTTCCTGGGAACAGTACACCGTCTGTTTCAGCAGAAGCCCGACGTTTCGTCTGAGTACAAGCAAATAGGCTCACTCGGGCTTTTCTTCGAGTGCCGTTGCATCTTCAGGTTTTACAAAAACATCTTAGACCTGCTGCCCAGATCGAGAGTTCATATGGTTATCGAAGCACTCAGGAGATTTTTAGCGTCATCTTTTGATGGGCTGCATCTAAAAGAGCGGGCAACAGTAGTGATGGGCCAGCCCATTCGCTTCTTTCAAACAGGCTGGCTGTTTATCTTACAAGCAATCGGACAAGGTTTTAGCCATGTTACGAATGACTTGCGGGTACAAGTCGGCTCCGGGTTCAAGCTCCGCCCCCAACGGATCAATGACACCTGTACTAGCCTCAGTTCCGTCAAGCACCGTTTTGACAAGGTCCGGATTGAACTGCGGTTCCGCTAGAACGCAGGTGATACCTTCTTCTTTAATGCGCGCTTGAATCTCTGCAATACGAGCCGGACTCGGGTCAGAAGCGTCTCCAATGGAAATCGCACCCGAAGCTGGCAAACCAAACTCGTCTTCAAAATACTGATAGGCATCGTGGAACACGATAAAGCTACCACCTTGAACAGGCTGAAGCATTCCCGCCACTTCGACAGTCAACGCCTCCATTTCCTCGCGCGCTGATGCCGCGTTCGCGAAGTAAGCGCCAGCGTTATCCGGGTCAGC